>CBFGWJ010000017.1:0-14333 GCA_965652335.1 uncultured Gammaproteobacteria bacterium
CGCATCCCGAATACTGCATCGTCATCCCGGCGCGCATGGCCTCGCAACGCTTGCCTGGCAAGCCCCTGGCCCGGCTGGCCGGGCGAACGCTGCTACAGCACGTTTACGAGCGTGCTCGAGAAAGCGCCGCCCGGGAAATCGTGATTGCCACCGATGACGAAGGAATTGCCGGCCATGCGCGGCAATTCGGCGCATCGGTGCAGATGACTTCGCCCGGCCACCCGAGCGGCAGTGACCGGATTGCTGAAGTGGCGGCCCGCCGCCATTGGCCGGCGGACACCATCATCGTCAACCTGCAGGGTGATGAACCCCTGATGCCGGCCCGCTGCCTGGACCAGGTGGCCGCGCTGTTGCAGTCCGACCCGGGAGCAGGCATGGCCAGCCTGTTCTGGCCCATTGAGAACCCGCACGAAGCGCAGGATCCGAATGTGGTAAAGGTTGTGGTGGCCCAAAACGGCTACGCGCTGTATTTCAGCCGTTCACTGATTCCTTTTCCGCGCGACTTTGGCAGCGTGGAAGATGCCCTGCAGCAAGGAATGCGCTGGCTGCGGCATGTGGGCCTGTATGCTTACCGAGCCGAAGCGCTGCAACGCTTCACAACCCTCGCTTCCACGCCACTGGAGCAATGTGAAAAGCTGGAACAGTTGCGACTGCTGGAGAACGGCGGCCGTATTCGAATGGCCGAGGCCTGCGAATTCATTCCTGCCGGAGTGGATACAGCTGAAGACCTCGAGCGGGTGGAGCGTATTTTGAAGAACGGGCTTCAGTAGGGAATTCATCTCAGGGTAGTTGCGTGATCATGACCAGGAAGTCCGGCCCAATGGAATTCAACGGCAAGACCTATGCGCGACGTTTGCCGACACGCCCGGGCGTGTACCTGATGCGTGACGAGGCCGGGCAGGCGCTGTACGTGGGGAAAGCGGCGGACCTGCGCAAGCGGGTCAGCAGTTATTTCGACAGCCGCCCCAAGATCGACCGCATCATGCGCATGGTGGCGCGCATCCAGTCAATGGAAGTTTCGCTGACGCGCAGCGAAAGCGAAGCGCTGCTGCTGGAGAACGAATGGATCAAGGCGCACAAGCCGCGCTACAACATCCTGCTGCGGGATGACAAATCCTATCCCTGGATTGCCATCACCACCGGCCATGAATACCCGCGCATCGCCTTTTATCGCGGAGCCCGTGATCCCGCCACGCAGTATTTCGGCCCCTATCCGTCGGCCAGCTCCACGCGTGAAAGCATCAGCATGATCCAGAAGATTTTTCGCATCCGCAATTGCGAAGACAGCTACTTTGCGCACCGCAGCCGGCCCTGCCTGCAGTACCAGATCCACCGCTGCACCGCGCCCTGCGTGGGCCTGGTGAGCCCGGAAGATTATGCCCAGCAGGTCAGCGACGCCATGTTGTTCCTGCGCGGCAAGAACCAGGACATCATCGACAAGCTCATCAAACGCATGGAGCAGGCTGCCGCCCGGCAGGACTATGAACTGGCCGCCAGCGTTCGTGACCAGATCCGCACCCTCAAGGAAATCCAGGCACAACAGTATGTTTCTGGGGCAGAGGGCGACATCGACTTCATCGCCGTGGCGCAGGAACGCGGCAAGAGTTGTGTGCAGGTGGTGTCATTCAGGGCCGGGCGCAATCTCGGCCAGCGCAGCCATTTTCCCAGCCATGCCGAGGAGCGCGACGCAGCCGAGGTACTGGATGCATTCCTTGGACAGTACTACCAGGAACGAATACCACCTCCTTTGCTGGTGCTGTCGGAGACCGTCGAAAACCAGGCCTTGCTGCAGGAAGTGTTCAGCGACATGGCCGGGCGCAAGGTCAAAATCCAGCCCAATCCGCGGGGTGACCGCCGGCAGATACTGATGATGGCGCAACAGAACGCCCGCCAGTCCCTGGGCCTGCGCCTGGCCAGCGAAGCCAGTTACCAGCGGCAACTCGAGGACCTGCAGCAGATACTGGGCCTGGATGAGGTACCGGAACGCATTGAATGTTTCGACATTTCGCATACTGCCGGCAACCAGACCGTCGGTTCGTGCGTGGCATTCGGCTCCGGTGGCGCCGACAAGTCCCGGTACCGGCGCTACATTCTGAAGGACATCACACCCGGTGATGATTACGCCGCCATGCGCCAGGTGCTGCAACGGCGCTATGAACCAGTACAGCAGGGCGAGGGTGAACTGCCCGACCTGCTGCTGATCGATGGCGGCAAGGGCCAGCTGAAGCAGGCCATCGAAGTGCTGGCCGGCCTGGGCGTCAGCAACCTGCCGATGGTCGGCATTGCCAAGGGTCCCTCACGCCGCGCGGGCCATGAGGAGTGGGTGCGCCCGCCACCGTTGCCGTCAATGTTTCCGGGCCCGGGCTCGGCGGCCTCGCACCTGGTTCAGCAAATCCGTGACGAGGCGCATCGCTTCGCCATCACCGGGCATCGCGGACGCCGCAGCAAGGCCGTTTCCCGATCCGGTCTGGAAAACATTCCGGGCGTCGGGCCGAAACGGCGCAAGGGCCTGCTCAGCCATTTCGGCGGCTTGCAGGGCGTCAAGCGTGCCGGAATCGAGGAGCTGTCCAGCGTACCCGGCATCAACCGGCAACTGGCGGAACAGATTTACCACGCGCTGCACTGAGTCTTTTTGATACAAGGGCAAAAGGTACGCAAAGTCACTGTGATTTAGCCCCGGCACTCTGCGATAATACCCGCAGTTCGTTCCTCCTGGTGGAAGCCGTATGACCCTGACCCTGCCAACCATGCTGACCCTGGTGCGTATTGCGCTGGTCCCGGTGTTGGTCATCCTGTTCTACGTGCCTTATCACTGGTCAAACCTGGCGTGCGTGGTGGTCTTTGTCGCGGCCGCCTTCACGGACTGGGCCGATGGCTATATCGCCCGCAGCCAGGGGCAGATGTCGCGCTTCGGCCAGTTTCTCGACCCTGTGGCCGACAAGATCATGGTGGCCACCGCGCTGATCCTGCTGGTGCAGCGTCAGGAACACTACGAAGCCGTGTTCGCCATTGCTTCGGCCATCATCGTCGGGCGCGAAATCACCATATCGGCCCTGCGTGAATGGATGTCCGAAATCGGCGAGCGCAACCTGGTCAAAGTGGGCTGGCCCGGAAAACTGAAGACCGGATTCCAGATGACGGCCATCGGTTTCCTCCTCTACCACGACGATATCTGGTTCCTGCCGATCGCCCGGATCGGTGAACTGCTGCTGTACATCTCCGCCGCACTGACCTTGTGGTCCATGTGGACCTACCTGACTTCCGCATGGCCGGCGATGAGCAACGAAAAGCATCACCAGCCGATGACGGAATCCGGTTTCCAGGCCGCGGCCGAGTCGGCGACCCAACCACCGCGGGACTGATGCCACGATCATGAATATGCCGGCCGTGCGCAGAAGCACTCCAACCGTTCGAATCGGCAAAGTGCTGGTTGGCGGAGATCACCCGGTGGTGGTGCAGTCCATGACCAACACCGACACCGCCGATGCCAGGTCCACCGCCAACCAGATTGCCGAACTGGCGCGCGCCGGTTCCGAAGTGGTGCGGATCACCGTGAATACGCTGGAGGCCGCCAGGGCGGTTCCAGAAATCGCCCGGCGCCTGGACATGATGTCCTGCGATGTGCCCATCGTTGGCGACTTCCATTACAACGGCCATCAGTTGCTCACCGCCGTTCCCGAATGCGCCCAACTCCTGGCGAAGTATCGCATCAACCCGGGCAATGTGGGCTTTGGCCGCAAGCGGGATGACCAGTTCGCCACCATCATCGAACTGGCCATTAAGCATGACAAACCGGTGCGTATCGGCGTCAACTGGGGCAGCCTGGATCAAACCCTGCTGGCGCGCCTGATGGACGAGAATGCCGCCAGCGCCGCGCCACAGGATGCGCAATTCGTGATGCGCGAGGCCCTGATACGCTCAGCCCTGGACAGCGCGGAGCAGGCGGAGAAACTGGGACTGCCGCACGACCATATCATCCTTTCCTGCAAGGTCAGCAATGTGCAGGACCTGATCGCGGTGTACCGTTCGCTGGCGAAGCGTTGCGATCATGCATTGCACCTTGGCCTTACCGAAGCCGGCATGGGCAGCAAGGGGATCGTTTCCTCCACCGCAGCGCTGGCGGTGCTGCTGCAGGAAGGCATTGGCGATACCATCCGGATTTCCCTGACGCCGGAGCCGGAACAGTCCCGCACCGATGAAGTCATCATCGCGCAGGAATTGCTGCAAAGCATGGGCTTGCGTGCGTTCGCGCCGATGGTCACCGCCTGCCCGGGTTGCGGCCGGACCACCAGCACGTTTTTCCAGGCCCTGGCGCGGGATGTACAGGGTTTCGTCCGTCAGCGCATGCCGGAATGGCGCATACAATACCGCGGTGTGGAAAACCTAACCCTGGCGGTGATGGGATGCGTGGTCAATGGCCCGGGCGAGAGCCGCCACGCCAACATCGGGATCAGCCTGCCGGGCACGGGCGAGGCGCCGGTGGCGCCGGTGTTCGTCGATGGTGAAAAGAGCGTCACCCTGCGAGGCGAAACCCTCAGCCAGGATTTCCTGCAAATCATCGAGCAGTACGTTCAACAGCACTATCCCCGATTCATTCCCGAATCCTGACCCTAACCTTGACAACCACCAACCGGACTTCACCTTCATGGGCTTGTTGCGCAGCAGAAAAACCATGGCCGAAACGGCCGACCGCCACGAGCTGTACCAGCTCTCGGTGCAGGATGCGGAAACCGAAATCAGCTTCATCCTGGATACCTGGAACGAACTGCGGGACCGCCCGGCGGAAGTTCTGCGCGAGGATTTCTGCGGCACGGCCCTGGCCGCCTGTGAGTGGGTACGCCGTGACACACACCACTACGCCGTCGCGATTGACATCGACAACGAAGTGCTGGAGTGGGGCAGGGAACACAATGCGGTGACCCTGAGCCTGGAGCAGCAGCAGCGCCTGGAACTGATCGAAGCCAGCGTGCTGGATGTCGATGCCGGCCAGGCGGACATCGTGCTGGCGATGAACTTCAGCTATTGGCTGTTTCGCGAGCGCACGGCCTTGCTGGACTATTTCCGCGTGGTGTATGAAGGCCTGGCGGAAGATGGCATTTTCTTTCTTGACGCCTACGGCGGTTACGATGCGCCGCGGGAGCTCGAAGAGCCGCGTGAGGTGGAGGGCTACACCGACAACTTTACCTATATCTGGGAACAGGCCAGTTTCAACCCCATCGACTCGCACATGACCTGCCACATCCACTTCGAGTTCGATGATGGTTCGCGCATGGACAAGGCCTTCAGCTATCACTGGCGCCTCTGGACGCTGCCGGAAATCAGGGAAGTGTTGCTGGAGGCCGGGTTCAGCCAGGTGGATATCTATTGGGAAGGCACGGACGAAAGCGGTGAGGAGGGCAATGGCATCTACACGCCGCAGCTGGTGGGTGACGCGGATGCCGGCTGGGTGTGCTACATCGTCGCCCAGCGCTGACGCCGATCCGCGCCAACGCTGCACTTCAGGCGCTGCGTATCAGTCAATCGGAATGTTCTCGAAAAGCGCGTTTGGCGTTCCAGATGATGCCGCCCTGTTCCAGCGCCCGAATGGCTTCGCCGGGCTGCAGGGCAGCCACCGCGAACACGGTGTAGTTGCCGGGTGAAGCCGAAACGCAATGCACCAGCGTCGCTTCAACCTGCCCGCCGCTGGTGCGGATGAAGCAGGGTTCACGCAAATCGGGAGGCTTGGGTCCATCGAGGTCCAGCACCTGGGGGCGGCGCTTTACCTCACCGAGGTGACGGGCACGCGCGATCACTTCCTGGCCGGGATAGCAGCCCTTGCTGAAACTCACGGCGCCTATCGTGTCCAGGCCGAGCATTTGCGGAATGTATTTTTCGGAACTGGGTGCATTCAGCCAGGCAATGCCGAACAGCAGTTCCTGCCGGCGCCAGCGGGCTGTCGCCTCGGGGCTGGGCATCGGTTTCATGTCGGAAATCGCATACTGCACCGGGATGGTTCGCGGCTCCAGCACCGTGATGCTGTCAACCAGGAAATCATGTGGATCCACAGCGAACACATAATGCGATTGCAGGTGTTCAATCCTTACGTCATCGCGCAAAACGTACTTCTGCAGGTTGTTGACCAGGGGTTGAAGAACCCCCGATTCGACAACCAGCAACCAGCCGTCCTGGCCGCGTGACAACAGCAGCGTGGCGATGACCTGGCCCTTGGCGGAACAGTATGCGGAAAAAGTGGCTTGTGGCAGCTTCAAGCCGGCGAGATGGGCGGTCAACTGCGATTGCAGAAACCGGTCGGCATCATTGCCGCTGACTTTCAGCAGCGCAAGATAAGGTAATGGAGTCATGGTTCCAGGCGAATTGTCAGGCGGTTGATAAAATGAACAATCGGGAAATGAAAAACCGGGGCAAATGCGCCTTGCATATCCCCGGACTCATTCCCGGCGCTTCCTTGGTTGCTGGACGGGATTCTAACTGATTGAGCGGGCCGGGGCAGGCCTGAGATGAATCGGGGGTTGACCTTGATTAAAACCCATTGAGTCAGTACGCTTCGTGAATGAAATCAAGCCCGGAAAATCTGGTCGAAATAAAGTCCGGGCAGGGCCCGGCTGAATCCCGCTCCGATTTCCCGCCGGCAGAAGTTCTGCCGGCCAAACAGCCCAAGGCCGCCAGTCAGGAAATCAGGCGCGAAATCGGGGGACGGCCCGGGCCCGACCCCACGCGTTACGGCGATTGGGAGAAGGATGGCCGCTGCATTGATTTTTAGCCCGTTGAACTTTCACCGGCCGGCCCCAATTCAATGAAAATCCTGGAATTCACCACGTGAAACAAAGACCCTTATCACCTTTCATGCTGGGCCCTTACTACCGGCCTCAGCTGACATCCATGCTGTCGATCACCCACCGGGCCACGGGCGTTCTGCTTGGCCTGGCGGGCGCGCCGTTGCTGCTGTGCTGGATCATTGCCGTGAGTCGCGGCCCGGCTGAACTGGATGCCCTGTATTCCGGGCTGGGCAGCCTGCCGGGCAAGCTGCTGTCGCTGGCACTGCTGTTCAGCCTGAGCTTTCACTTCTGCAATGGCATCAGGCACCTCATCTGGGATACCGGGCATTTGCTGAAGATTGAAAGTGCCTATCGTGCCGGCTGGTTCGTCCTGGCGGCTGCGGTTGCCGGCACCCTGATACTGGCAGGAGTTTTGCTATGAGCCAGATGCGTAACCCCCTTGCCCGGGCACGTGGCCTCGGCAGTTCAAAGTCCGGGTTGCCGCACTGGCGCGCCCAACGCATCAGCGCGCTGGTTTTGTTGCTGCTGATTCCCTGGCTGGTCTGGTCGGTGCTGCAACTGACTGGTGGTGGTCATGCTGAAGCTGCCGCTTTTGTGTCAACCCCGCTGAACGCCACACTGCTGATCCTGGCGCTGTTGTGCATGCTGTACCACGCCATGCTGGGATTGCAGGTCGTCATCGAAGATTACATCCATCACCATGGCCTGAACATGCTGTTGCTGTTTGCCGTACGGATATTCACTGCCGCGGGCATGATCGCCGGCGTTCTGCATGTACTGAAACTGGTGTTCGAGGCCTGACCGATGAGCAATGCGTATAAACTGACAGAACACAAATACGACGTGATTGTCGTAGGAGCCGGCGGCGCCGGTTTGCGGGCCACCATGGGCCTGGCGGCAACCGGGCTGAGCACCGCCTGTGTCACCAAGGTATTTCCCACCCGCAGCCACACCGTGGCTGCGCAGGGCGGAATGTCCGCGGCGCTCGGCAACATGGGGGAAGACGACTGGCGCTGGCACATGTACGACACCATCAAGGGTTCGGACTGGCTGGGCGACCAGGACGCCATCGAATACATGTGTCGCGAGGCCATCCCATCGGTCATTGAGCTGGAGCATTTCGGCGTTCCGTTTTCGCGCACCGACGATGGACGCATCTACCAGCGGCCGTTTGGCGGCATGACCACCAATTACGGCGAAGGCACGGCGCAACGCACCTGCGCCGCGGCCGACCGCACCGGCCATGCAATACTGCACACGCTGTACCAGCAGGCGCTGAAACACGACGCCACTTTTTACATCGAATATTTCGCCACCGACCTTTTGATGGACGAGCAGGGGGCCTGCCGCGGTGTACTGGCCTGGGACCTCGCCAACGGCACTTTGCACCTGTTCCGTGGCCATGCGGTGATACTCGCCACCGGCGGCTATGGCCGCAGCTATTTCTCCTGCACCTCGGCACATACCTGCACCGGCGACGGCAACGGCATGGTGCTGCGCGCCGGCCTGCCGTTGCAGGACATGGAGTTCGTGCAGTTCCACCCCACCGGCATTTATGGCGCCGGCTGCCTGATCACCGAAGGCGTGCGTGGCGAGGGCGGCTTTCTCACCAATTCCCAGGGTGAGCGCTTCATGGAGCGCTATGCTCCGAATGCGAAAGACCTCGCATCACGCGATGTGGTCAGCCGCTCCATGACGATTGAAATCCGCGAGGGCAGGGGCGTGGGCCCCAAGGGTGACCATATCCACCTCAACCTCCAACACCTGGGCGCGGATGTATTACACGAACGTTTGCCGGGCATATCCGAGAGCGCGCGGATTTTCGCCAACGTCGATGTCACCCGTGAACCCATTCCGGTTTTGCCCACCGTGCACTACAACATGGGTGGAATTCCTACAAACTATCACGGCGAAGTCGTAACGCTGAAAGACGGCGATCCTGATACCGTGGTACCCGGGTTGTTCGCCATCGGTGAGGCGGCCTGTGTTTCGGTGCACGGCGCCAACCGGCTGGGCTCCAACTCGCTGCTGGACCTGATCGTATTCGGCCGCGCCGTGGCGCACCGCTGCGCCGACCTGATCAAGCCGGGCAGCAAGCACCCTGAGCTGTCACAAAGCTCCGTTGACCGGGTGCTGGGGATATTTGACGGGTTGCGGCATGCCGATGGCGAGCGCTCTACCGCCACGATACGCGATGAAATGCAGCATGTTATGCAGAACAATGCGGCAGTTTTCCGCACCGGTGAAGTGCTGCAGGAAGGCTGTTCGTTGATTGAGAAAGTGTACAGCTCGTTCAAGGATGTAAAAGTGTCAGACCGTTCCATGGTGTGGAACTCGGACCTGGTGGAGACGTTTGAATTGAGCAACCTGCTGGGATGCGCGGTCACCACCATGGTTTCCGCCGAAAACCGCAGGGAAAGTCGCGGCGCGCATGCGCGCGAAGACTATCCGGACCGGGACGACGAAAACTGGATGAAGCATACGCTGAGCTGGATGGAACCCGATGGCAGCGTGCGTATCGATTATCGCCCGGTACACATGTACACGCTCAGCGACGATGTTGAAGTGGTCCCACCCAAGGCACGCGTGTACTAGTAGGGCTCTGGATAATTCATCCCTGAATTATCAGAGCACGCCCAACAAAAAGTGTGATTTTTGTTGGGCTTCATTTTCAATGATTAAAAACCATTGAAAATGTTGGCACATCCCTGTGCCAAAACGCCTCTCAATTGAAAAGGGGCACTTTTGGAAAACTGGAGAGTTTTGAATGGCCGAGTTTCGCCTGCCCAAGAATTCACGTATCGGCAAGGGCCGCACATTTGCCGCTGCAAATGGTTCCAAGAACGTCCGGAAATTCAGCATCTATCGCTGGAGCCCGGATGATGATGCGAATCCGCGCATGGACACCTATGAAGTGGATCTCGACCACTGTGGGCCGATGGTGCTAGACGCGATCATCAAGATCAAGAACGAGATCGACCCGACACTGACTTTCCGCCGTTCCTGCCGCGAAGGCATCTGCGGTTCCTGCGCCATGAACATCGATGGCACCAACACGCTGGCCTGCACCAAGCCCATCGAGGAAGTAAAAGGCGATATCAAGATATACCCGCTGCCGCATTTGCCGGTGGTCAAAGACATCGTGCCCGACCTGACGCACTTCTATGCGCAGTACGCCACCATCAAACCGTGGATCCGCACGCAAAGCACCACGCCTCCTGACAGGGAGCGCCTGCAAAGCAAGGATGACCGGGAAAAACTGGACGGCTTGTACGAGTGCATACTCTGTGCCTGCTGTTCCACTTCCTGCCCGAGTTACTGGTGGAACGGCGACCGCTACCTCGGCCCGGCGATCCTGCTGCAGGCCTATCGCTGGCTGGCCGATTCGCGCGATGAAGCGGCGGGCGAACGCCTGGATGAACTGGACGATCCCTTCCGCCTGTATCGCTGCCATACCATCATGAATTGCACCAAGACCTGCCCGAAAGGCCTGAACCCCGCCAAAGCGATTGCCGAAATCAAGAAACTTCTGATCACCCGCGCCGGCGTCTGAATCAGGCGATGGGCAGCCACTGATGCACCCGCTGCCTGCTCCCGACGGAAAACTTCGCCTGCGCAAACTCAGGTGGCTGTGCCGGCGGGGCATGAAAGAACTGGATGTGTTGCTGGAGAATTTTGTCGCCGGCAATGCTGCAGCTTTGCAGGCTGGCCAGTGGCCCGAACTGGAGTCGCTGCTGGCGCTGGAGGATGACCGGCTATGGGATATTCTGGTCACGCCCGCCAAGTGCACCGCTGATGAACCACTCAGCCTGGTCCTGCTGATCAGCAACAGTAACCGGAATGGCTTTTCCGCAACGCATTGAACTTCTTGCCGGCGCGGACCGGAGCCTTGTCATGTGCACCTGGCTCGTGTGGCTGGCAGCGGCCCTGACCCTGCTTGTGTACCTGTCATACATGGCCGATATGCTGGTGGTGGCGGGCATCGCCCTATTGTGGTGGTCTGTTCCCGCCAGGAGAGTTTCATCCCAGGCCCACAAGCGGGTGATTCTGCATGCCGATGGCAGTGCGTTATGGGGTGAAGAGCCGGGTGTTTGGTTGCCCGGTTCCTGGCGCACGCAACGGTACAACGTCATTCAGTTTCAAGGTGCCACACGCAGGCGCTTCCTGTGGATCAGTGCCGGCAACAACCATTCTGCTGATTACCGGCATCTCGGGTTGTGGTGCCGCTTCCCGCCACAGCAAACCGACGTAAGTGCAAACGATTCTCATTTACGTAAATAATTGGAATTAAAGGGACTTCTTCCGGAACTTTGGTTGCGGCCAGTGTCGGATCAGAGGCACAATACTTTGGCGTATTTGTGCTTCCATTGTTAACTTTCCATCCGGAGACCAGCATGAGTAATTCCAGAAAGCTTGACCGTCGCGAGTTCCTGAAAATCGGTATCAAAGTGGGCGGCTCAGCCCTGGCCCTTTCCACCGTTTCCCTGCAACTTCAGGCGCAGGACGCGGTTGCTGAAAGTGAACCACTGGCCCAGGCCATGGGCTATGTGGAAGATGCCAGCAAAGTGGATACCACCAAATTTCCGAAACGCGCCGGAGAGGAGGGCGCCAAACAGTTTTGCCACAACTGTGCGTTGTATGCCGGCGCCGCTGATTCCGAATCCGCGCCCTGCAGCATTTTCCAGAACCGGCTGGTGACTGGCGCAGGATGGTGCAACGCCTGGGTCGCCAAGGCATAAACAACATGACTTGCGTCAATTAGGGGTGTGAATATCCTTAATTGATGGTTAGCGTTGGGTAAAATCCAGGTCCATCGTGTCCATCCGTAATCCTGTGTTACGGATGGCGCTTTGGCGCGAACCGGGAAACCGCAACTGTGAACCATAAGAACAGGAATAACCATGACGTATAACGACAAGGCAGTGCGGCAATTCGTCGTTATGACAATTGTGTGGGGCATTGTTGGCATGTTGGTTGGCGTAATCATCGCCGCGCAACTCTGGCAACCGGTGCTGAATTTCGACATCCCCTGGTTGACATACTCCCGCCTGCGGCCGCTGCACACGAATGCAGTGATTTTTGCCTTCGGCGGATCGGCGTTGATCGGAACCTCACTGTACGTGGTGCAGCGAACCTGCCATGTCACCCTGTTCGCCCCGCGCCTGGCCTCATTTGTATTCTGGGGCTGGCAGGCCGTCATTGTCTCTGCCGCCATCACCCTGCCACTGGGCATTACCCAGAGCAAGGAATACGCCGAGCTGGAATGGCCCATCGACATCCTGATCACACTGGTGTGGGTGGCCTATGGCGTGGTGTTTTTCGGCACCATCGTGAAACGGCGGGTCAGCCATATCTACGTCGCCAACTGGTTTTACGCGGCGTTTATCCTGACCATTGCATTGCTGCACATTTTCAACAACCTGGCACTGCCGGTTTCCGCCTTCAAGTCCTATTCCGTCTACACCGGCGCGGTGGACGCAATGGTGCAGTGGTGGTACGGGCACAACGCCGTGGCCTTTTTCCTGACCGCCGGCTTCCTGGCCATGATGTATTACTTCGTGCCCAAGCAGGCCGAAGGGCCGGTGTATTCCTACCGGTTGTCCATCGTGCATTTCTGGGCGCTGATTTCGATCTACATGTGGGCCGGCCCGCACCACCTGCAGTACACCGCGTTGCCCGACTGGCTGCAATCGCTCGGCATGGTGTTTTCTCTGATCCTGCTGGCGCCGAGCTGGGGTGGCATGATCAACGGCATCATGACGCTGTCGGGAGCCTGGCACAAACTGCGTACCGACCCGGTGCTGAAATTCATGATCGTGTCCTTGAGCTTCTACGGCATGTCGACCTTTGAAGGCCCGATGATGTCGATCAAAACGGTCAACGCGCTCAGCCATTACACCGACTGGACCATTGGCCATGTCCACTCCGGCGCCCTGGGCTGGGTGGGCTTCATCACCATCGGCTCGCTGTACTGCCTGATACCCAGGCTGATGGGTGAAAAGAAAATGTTCAGCGTCAAGGCGGTGGACCTGCATTTCTGGCTGGCCACCATCGGCATCGTCCTGTACATCTCTTCCATGTGGATTGCCGGCGTGATGCAGGGCTTGATGTGGCGGGCCTTCAATGATGATGGCACGCTGACCTACACCTTTATTGAAACCATCGCAGCCACCAAACCTTACTACATCGTCCGCCTGCTGGGTGGAACGATGTACCTTTCCGGCATGTTCATCATGGCCTGGAATACCTGGAAAACGTTCGGCATGAAAGCAGCGCCCAGATTTGAAGCGGCACCTGCCATGCGCTGGGAGGATCACGCATGAGCAACGGCCACAAGGTTTTTGAGAAGAACATCAACCTGATGGGTATTTTCATCGTGATAGCCGTCAGCATCGGTGGCCTGGTGGAAATCCTTCCGTTGATTTTCAACGAGGAACGGCTGCCGGCGGAGGGAGTGAAACCTTACGGAGCGCTGGAGTTGGCGGGCCGCGATGTTTATGTGTCAGAAGGCTGCTATGGCTGCCACTCACAAATGATCCGGCCCTTCCGCAGCGAAACCGAACGTTACGGCGCCTACTCGGTGGCGGGCGAAAGCGTATATGACCGTCCGTTCCAGTGGGGCTCCAAACGCACCGGCCCTGACCTGGCCAGGGTAGGGGGACGCTACAGCGACGAATGGCACGTCATTCACCTGATGGATCCACGGGCGGTGGTACCTGAATCCAACATGCCCGGGTATCCCTGGCTGGCAGAGAACCTGGTGGATCCCGAGGAAGTGCAGGCCAAAATGCGTGGTTTGCAAACCCTGGGTGATCCCTACAGCGATGAAGAAATTGAAGCGGCTGCCAATGCAGTCGCCAACAAGACTGAAATGGATGCCCTGGTTGCCTACCTGCAAAGCCTGGGACGGGCACGCAGCGGCCGTTGATCGCAACATGCCGGACATGGACATCAATTACCTGCGGGGCGCGGCATTGCTGTTGCTCATCATCGCCTTCCTGGCGATGTGGAAATGGGCATGGAGCGACAAGCGCAAGCCGGACTTCAAGAAAATGAGTGAATTGCCGCTCGAGGAAGACCGGAACGGGGAAATTCCGCACGGCAGCACAGCCAATGCCGAAAAAAGTGAAGCCAAGGAGTAACCCATGCTGAATGCATTCTGGAACTGGTATGTGATCATCGGGACAGTCGGCAGCATGCTGGCCTGCTGGTGGTTGCTGCACTGGACCAAGGGTGTCTCCAATCGCAAGGGCGACGGTATCGGTTCAACCGGGCACGTGTGGGACGAAGACCTGGTGGAGTTGAACGCACCACTGCCGAAATGGTGGCTGCACCTGTTCAACCTCACCATCATTTTCGGGTTCATCTATTTCGCGCTCTACCCCGGCCTGGGTAACGTGAGCGGGTTGCTGGGCTGGACCCAACTGTCCCAGTACGAAGAGGAAATTGTCCAGGCTGAAGCACGGCAGCAGGAAGTTTTTGCCCAGTTTGAGAACCTGAGCAACGAGGAGTTGGTGGCAAACGCCGAGGCACGGGACATCGGCCGGCGCCTGTTCG
>CBFGWJ010000018.1:0-14165 GCA_965652335.1 uncultured Gammaproteobacteria bacterium
CAATGCTGCAGCGAGGCGGATTCCATGACGGAATCAATGTGTCACAGATGGAACGGGATTAACAGCCTGTTGATGCCCCCGCCAGCAGCAGGCAGCGCATGGTGCGCGGGTAGCAGGTGATACCTTGCCAGGCCTCAGTGGCCTGAGGACGGGTAACAGCGGCCGGCCGGCTCAATCCCGGTCAGCCGCACTTGGAATAGCCACAGGACAGGCAGGTAGCGCAATTGTCCATGCTCACCACCGCCTTGGTATTGCACTTGTTGCACAAAGTGGCGGAAGCCGGGTAACTGCCGTTTTCGTCATTGGCGGCTGCTTTGCGGCCTTCCTGCGCTGCTTCGGCCTCAGCGCGTTTCTGGTTCAGGATCAGCTGTTGCTGTTCGGACAGCTCTTCCTTTTCCATCAGGCCGATTTTCTGCAGGTGGTGCTCAATTACTGCGCCAATTTCGGCGATGATGGATGGCATGAACTTGCCGCCTGGCTTGAAGTAACCGCCTTTGGGATCAAATACCGCCTGTAGCTCTTCCGCCAGGAATGTGACATCCCCACCCTTGCGGAAAACCGCCGACATCAGGCGCGTGAGTGCCACGATCCACTGGAAGTGGTCCATGTTCTTTGAGTTTATGAAGATTTCAAACGGTCGCCGCTGTTCATGCTCGGTGCCGGCATTCAACACGATATCGTTGATGGTCACATACATGGCGTGATCAATGAGCGGCGTTTTGATCTTGTAGGTTGAACCTTCCAGCGCTTCCAGGCCTTCCGGCCGCGCCACCTGCTCCGTCATACGGATGATTTTGGCCTTTTGCCGTTCTTCCTTGGCTGCCTGGGCTGCCAGCCGCGCAGCTTCTTCCTCTTCTTTTTTGACGACTTCGTAACCGACTATCTTGCGATCGATCTTGATACTCATGTGCTTCCGTCCTGAATGTTCCCGGTCTTCAGGGAAACTCTGATCAACTCAGAGTTTCCCAGGCAAAAGTGCTGGTTGCCCTGCAATGACCGCTGCAATCGTGCGCCCACAGGGACTGAGAGTCACCGTCCACTCGCGACCATCCCATACTTGTTTGGTTAACGCATCGCGGATGCCCAAAAAACTCGCCACTACTCCCTGTCGGTGGCGATACGCGGCGCTCCCCAATCCTCTCCGGCTGCACGGCCCGCGGGTTCGGTCGGGCCGTATTGAGCCTGTATCTGTTCTGTTTCGGAACCCGGCAATGACTTCATGCCGGTTCCTTCAGGAAAATCAAAAAAGGTGTACGTCCCTGTACCATACACCTCCATCATTCCGGCGGTTCCCAATATCCCTCGCCGCCACTTTATCCCTGGTAGTTTATTTTTATTCTGCTGGGTGCACTTCCGTGTACTGCGGTACACCTCCGTTGTCCTTCATGCTCCAAAGCCCGCAATGAGCGAGCCGATCAAAACTTGCCGTAATAGCCTTCTTTCAATGCATCGAAAAGATTGGCGGCGGTATGCACTTCACCGTCGTACTCGATTTCCTCGTTACCTTTAAGCTCAACCACCTGGCCATCATCCAGCACGAATCGATAGGTGGTTTTCTCCAGGTCACGCTCCTGCACCAGCACACCCTGGAACGCTTCGGGATTGAAACGGAACGTGGTGCAACCTTTCAGGCCACTGCGATGCGCATACAGGTAGATATCCTTGAACTGCTCATACGGAAAATCAGTGGGCACATTGGCCGTTTTCGAAATGGAGGAATCGATCCATTTCTGCGCGGCGGCCTGGATGTCCACGTGCTGCGTGGGCGTGATGTCCTCTGCAGTTTTGAAATATTCCGGCAGACGGCTGTCTTCATCCGCGGCGTACGGCATGGCGCGCGGGTTGACCAGATGGCGATAGGCCAGAAGTTCATAGCTGAATACTTCAACTTTCTCCTTGGTCTTGCGCCCTTCGCGAATAACGTTGCGGCTGTAATGGTGCGCAAAGCTCGGCTCGATGCCATTGGATACGTTATTGCCCAGCGACAGGGAAATGGTCCCGGTTGGAGCGATGGAACTATGGTGAGTGAACCGCGCCCCTTCTTCCTCCAGGGCCTTGACCAGTTCCGGCGCATGCTCGGCCACGCGCTGCATATAGCGGCTGTAACGCGCATGCAATACGCGGCCGGGTACGCTGTCTCCCGGCTTGTAGCCGTCATCAAGCATTTCCGGGCGACGCCGCAGCATATCGCCCGTGACCGTGAACATTTCATTCATGATGGGCGCGGGGCCACGCTCACGGCTCAATTCCAGGGCCTGCTGCCAGCCTGCCAGGGCCATTTCACGCGACACTTGCTCGGTGAACTCCAGCGACTCCCTGGAACCATAGCTCATACCCAACAGGCTGAGCGTCGAACCCAATCCCAGGAAGCCCATTCCATGCCGGCGCTTGCGCATGATTTCGTCGCGCTGCTTGCCCAATGGCAAGCCATTGATTTCTACGACGTTGTCGAGCATGCGTGTAAATATCCCCACCACTTTTCGGTAGGCTTCCCAGTTGAAGCGTGCGTCCTTGCAGAACGGGTTCTCCACAAAGCGGGTCAGGTTGACTGAACCCAGCAGGCAGGCGCCATAAGGTGGCAGAGGCTGTTCACCGCACGGGTTGGTGGCGCGAATGTTTTCGCAGAACCAGTTGTTATTCATCTCATTGATGCGATCAACCAGAATGAAACCGGGTTCGGCGAAATCGTAGGTTGAGGACATGATCATGTCCCACAAGCGTCGCGCCGGAATGGTCTTGTAAATGCGGCAGGCTACCAACCCATCTTCGCGGGTAACATAGCCCTCGGTTTGAGGCCATTCACGCCACAAAACCTGGTCGGGATTGTTGAGGTCGAGTTCCTGTGCCTCATGTTCGTTGATGGGAAACGCCAGCGACCAGTTCTCCTTGTTTTCAACGGCCCGAATGAACTCGTCGGTGATCAGCAGGGAACAATTGAACTGGCGCAAACGCCCGTCTTCACGCTTGGCGCGTATGAACTCCATCACATCCGGATGGCCAATTTCGAAGGTGGCCATCTGCGCGCCACGCCGGCCACCCGCGGATGACACGGTGAAACACATCTTGTCGTAGATATCCATGAAGCTCAGCGGGCCGGAGGTATAGGCCCCGGCACCGGATACATACGCACCCTTCGGGCGCAGGGTGGAAAATTCATAGCCGATGCCGCAGCCGGCCTTGAGGGTCAACCCGGCCTCGTGCACCTTTTCCAGAATGCCATTCATGGAATCCGTAATGGTTCCGGATACCGTGCAGTTGATGGTTGAGGTCGCGGGTTTGTGAGCCTGTGCGCCGGCATTGGATGTGATGCGGCCGGCCGGAATGGCGCCGCGACGCAGAGCCCAGAGGAATTCACCATACCAGTGCTCGCGCTTGTCCTCGGTGGGTTCAACGTCTGAAAGGGCGCGCGCGACCCGCTTGAACGTATCGTCGATCGTGGCGTCGACAACTTCGCCTGTTTTGGTCTTCAGGCGGTACTTCTTGTCCCAGATGTCGAGAGATGCTTCCTGTAAAGGAATGTCTTTTGAATCAATGTCAATCGCCTCGGCCTGCACGCTGCTCATCACTTTTACCGTCTAATTATTTGGTTTTATTTATTAAGATGCTTATCTTGGGGCACAAGGCATTGTGCTCCACTTTTTTTTCTCACACAAGATATTGTGTCAGCGGGGGTAAACAATATACCCACACCCTGGGGCTGTCAAATGTCTTTTTAGCCAGACCAATCGCTTGACTTTCAACACTAAAGACTTATAAATCAATTAGTTGAAAGTATTTCGGGTATTTTCTGACCGAATGCCAGGAAACGCCAGGTGGCGCTGTACGGCGGTTTTGGCCATTTTCGCTTTATCGCAAAAACGTCAAGTTCATCCTGCTCGCTTTTTGCCTGCCATCCATGGCAGGCTTCGAGCCATGTTTGACCTCATCCTCTACCAGCCGGAAATACCACCCAACACCGGCAACATCATTCGCCTGTGTGCCAATACCGGCGCCCGGCTGCACCTGGTGGGGCCCTGTGGGTTCCAGTTGGAGGACGCCAGGCTGCGCCGGGCGGGTCTCGACTACCACGACCTGGCCCTGGTACGGCAATACCGTGACTGGGCTGAATTCCGCCAGAACAACGGCCAACAAAACCTGTGGGCTTATTCAACCAAAGGCAGGCAACGCTATGACCAGGTGCGCTACCAGCCGGGTGACGGCCTGTTATTCGGGCCGGAAAGCCGTGGACTTCCTGATGAAATACTGGGTGCCATGGGTGGGGAACGGGTATTGCGCCTCCCCATGCAGACCGACAGCCGCAGCCTGAACCTTTCCAACACCGTCGCGATTGCGTTGTATGAAGCCCTGCGCCAGGCTGATTTCAAGGGGTTGCAGTTTTGACGAAGCCGCGTTGCCCAGCCAGCCACCTCAATGCGGTGTGGCTTTCATGCCGGGCTCAGATAGTCTCCGGCTTCTGTTCGCGCGCCAGCAAATCGCGCAGGCACTGTGCCGGGCTCCAGCCCCGGTGGATGATGCCGTAAACCTGTTCTGATATGGGCATGTCCACGCCGTAGCGCTGCGCCATGCGCCAGATTTCTTCCGAAGTGCTGACACCCTCAACCACCTGGCCGATTCCCTGCACGCTGTCAGCCAGGCTTCGGCCCGCGCCCAGATCCAGCCCAAGCCGCCGGTTGCGCGACAGGTCGCCGGTGCAGGTCAGGACCAGGTCGCCCAATCCTGCCAGGCCGATCAATGTCTGCTCATTGGCTTTCAGGGCCCGTCCCAGCCGCATCATTTCGGCCATTCCCCGCGTGACCAAAGCGGCGCGTGCATTGTTGCCCAGGCCCATGCCATCGGAAATGCCGGTAGCGACCGCCAGGACATTCTTCACTGCGCCACCCAACTCCGCTCCGACGATGTCATCGCTGGTGTAAGCGCGAAATGTTCCGCCATGAAGCGCCTGGGCAATCCGGCGGCAATAGGCCTCTTCCGTTCCTGCCACAGTCACGGCAGTTGGCAATCCGCGTGCAACCTCAATGGCAAAGGACGGCCCGGTTACCACAGCCAGGGGTCGTTCATGGCCGATGATGTCTCGCGCCGCCTGGTGCAGCAGCCGGCCCGTGCCTGGCTGCAGGCCCTTGCAGGCCCAGGCGATACCCTGCCCGCTTCGCAGACAAGGGGCAACCTGCTGCAGCAGGTCGGCGAATGCATGGCTGGGAACGGCCAGCAGAACCTCATCAGCCTGCTGCACCGCCAACCTCAGGTCGTGGAACAATTCCAGGCTCGACGGAAAGCTGATGTCTGGAAGGAATCGCTGGTTGCAGGAATGCTCCCGCATCAGCGCAATTGCCGTCGCGTTCCGCCCCCACAACAAGCTGTGCTGGCCACTGCGGGCCAACTGGATGGCCAGGGCGGTTCCCCAGGAGCCCGCGCCCAGGACGGCAATTTTGAGTGTGGAAGCTGAATCAACCGGCATGGCTGCGAAACGATACTGCCGAGTAGTCCGAAAAGCCGGGTCGATCAGGCCTGGGTTTTGAAATCAGCCGGCAACTCACCACCCGCTGGCTGTGCCGCGGCGCCATTTTGCTGGTTTGCGAGGTCCTGCATGCGCTTGGCATACAACTGTTCGAAATTCACCGGCTGCAGCACCAGCGGCGGGAACCCTCCCTCAGATACCATCGCAGAAATTGCCCGCCGGGCATAGGGAAACAGCGTATTGGGGCAGAGGGTGTTCATTACCATGTGTTTCATCTGGTCATTGAATCCTGCAACCAGGAATATTCCGGCCTGGGCAATTTCTGCCAGGTACGCGGTTTTCTCGCCCATCGAAGCGGTGACAGTGATGGTCAATACCACTTCCATGAGGTTTTCACCCATGTCCTCGACGCGCTGCGCCAGGCTCATCTTCACATCCGCCTGGCCCTGCTCCTGGAAAATTTCCGGTGCATTGGGCAATTCAAACGAAATATCTTTCACATACAGCTTCTGGATCTGGAACTGTGCATTTGCAGCCTGTTCCGGATTGATGCCGGCTGCCGCTGTCTGGTTTTCTTCTGCCATGATAACTTCACTCTTGATGGTTATGGGCCAGCCCGTCAAGGGACAGGCAAGGCCGTGGATTATCCCACCTGGTCAGGGACTTGGCCAGTTGGAAGAATTCGGGTTCAGGTCAATGGGCGTCTCGTGCGATATGGGCCATCCGGCACTTATTTTCGGGTTACCGGATATTGGTCGCCCAACCAGCGCGCCATGCCACCTTTCAGTACGGAGACATCCGTGGCGCCCAGTTTCTTGAGTGCGGCGGCTGCCGTCACTGCGGTCTGGCCGGTCTTGCAAACCAACACCAGCCTGGATTTGAGCAGCTTCTGGACTTCGGCATCGGCGTTCTGGATACGGGTCATGGCCAGGTTACGCGCGCCGATGATGTGCCCTTTGTTGAAATCCGCTGCGGAGGACACATCAATCACCACGGTTTGCGGGTCATTCATCTGCGCCACCAGCCCTGCCGGACTCAGCTCCACCAGCCCCTGCAGGCGACGCTGGATTTCTGTCCAGACCAACAGGCCCAGGACGGCCACAAAACCTCCGGACAATAGCGGGTGATTGCTGACGAACTCCAGGACCTGGTCCATTACGCTTGTTTCCTGATTTTCATTGATGGTCACGTCAAAGCCTGACCTGGTTATTTTACCGCGGCCGCCGTGAACGCCAACCGCGGTTTATGGAATAATTGCGCCCTTGCCGGTCGGGCTCAAGTTCAAGGCAAGCAACGGCCAGCCCGATACAGGTGGAGCCTGCCGGACCATATTACAAGTACGTATCGGCCAGCCACAAACCGCAAACAGGAATGACGCATGACCCATCGCAAGAAACCTCTCGTCCTGATGATCCTGGATGGTTGGGGCTATCGTGAAGAAACCGAGCACAATGCCATCGCACTGGCCCGCACACCTTGCTGGGACAGGCTTTGGGCCCATGACCCGCACTGCCTGATCGAAACTTCAGGGGAAGCAGTTGGCCTGCCGGACGGGCAGATGGGAAATTCCGAAGTCGGTCACATGAATATCGGCGCCGGACGTATCGTGTACCAGGATTTCACCCGCATCAGCCTGGCGATCCGTGATGGCAGCTTCCGGCATAACGACGCTTTGTGCGCCGGTATCGATGCCGCCATCAACAGCCAGGCTACGGTGCACATCATGGGTCTCTTGTCGCCGGGCGGCGTGCACAGCCACGATGAGCACTTTCTGGCCACGGTAAAACTGGCCAGTGAACGGGGTGCGGGCAAGATCGCGGTTCACCTGTTCCTCGATGGCCGCGACACGCCACCACGCAGCGCGGCCTCATCCATCGCCGCGATGCAGCAGTTGGTGGATGGCATCGATGGCGCTGAAATCCACAGTGTGTGCGGGCGTTATTTCGCCATGGATCGGGACCAGCGCTGGGATCGCGTCGAGCGCGCCTACCGGGCCATCGCGGAAGCTGATTCGGAAGTGCATGCTCCGACGGCAGCCGATGCCCTGGCCGATGCCTATGCGCGCGGTGAGAATGATGAATTCGTCCAACCCACGGTTATTGCCGGCGCTGCGCCGGTGGCTGATGGGGACAGCGTGATCTTCATCAATTTCCGCGCCGATCGCGCACGTGAGATGACGCGGGCTTTTGTCGAGAATCCGTTCGCCGGATTTGCAAGGCGCCAGCCAAAGCTGGCCGCGTTTGTGTGCATGACCGAATACCTGGAAGGACTGAATGCCAGCATTGCCTTTCCACCAGCGGAGTTACGGCGGTTGTTGGGCGAAATCCTGGCCGAGCAGGGTTTGCGCCAGTTGCGCATCGCCGAAACGGAAAAATATGCGCACGTCACCTTCTTCTTCAATGGAGGACGGGAAGAACCTTATCCGCTCGAACAACGCATCCTGATCCCTTCGCCCAAGGTCGCCACCTATGACCTGCAGCCGGAAATGAGCGCGCCTGCGCTGGCGCAGCAGCTGGCCCGGGCCATTCGCAGCGATGAATTCGATGTCATCATCTGCAATGTGGCGAATCCCGACATGGTGGGACATACCGGCAGCATGCCGGCAGCCATCGCAGCGGTTGAAGCAGTGGACGCTTGCCTGGCGGAAGTACTGCAGGCATTGGATGAACAGGGTGGCGAAATGCTCATCACCGCGGACCACGGCAATGTCGAGCAGATGCTGGATCCGGTCAGCGGACAAAACCTGACCTCGCACACCATGAACCCGGTGCCCCTGTTGTTCCATGGCCGGCCGGGCATTCTCCGCCCGCATGGCACCCTGCGGGACATTGCTCCCACCATGCTGCAGTTGCTGGGCCTGCCGCAACCGTCTGAAATGACCGGGCAGTCGCTGTTCTCACCCGTTCCTGCACCGCCAGCGTAGTTCAGCCGTAAATGTGATCATGTGCCGCTGCAAAGCCGGACTGAAACCAGAAGCTGCCATCATTCTGATCGCTCTGCTCTGCCCCATCTGGCCGGGCACAGCGCTGCCACAGGACCATTCTGGCGGTGGCGATCGCCAGCAGCAGGTGGAACGGCAACTGGAGCAGTTGCAGCATGACATCCGGCAGCTGCAGTCGCAGCTCAATGCTGCGCGTTCCGACCACCAGGCCACACAACATCAGCTGCGTGAAATGGACCTGGAAATCCAGCAATCCACCCAGGCCATTCGCGCGCTCGATGGCCAGCTGGCAGAGCACCGTGAGGAGCTGGCCAGGCTGGAACAGGAGCGTGAGCAACAGCTGCAGCAGATGGAGCTGGACCAGCAGCAACTGGCGGAACAGGTGGGCGCAACCTATCGCCTGAGCCGGCAGTCCCGGCTCAAGCTGGTGCTCAACCAGGATGATCCCGCCAGGCTTAACCGCTTGCTGGCCTACTACGGACACATCAACCGGGCGCAGAGCGAAAAAATCCTCAGCCTGCGGAAAACCCTGGCGCAACTGGCCGACATCCATGAGCGAATCGGACAGCAACTGCAGGAAATTGCCGGCGCCCAACTGCTGCTGCAACAGGAACTGGAACAGAAGCAGCTGCAACGGGAATCCCGCCAGCAGCTGTTGGCACAGCTGCATGACCAGATTGGCGACAACGAAGCTCAGTTAAGGGAGTTTGAGCAGAACCGCCGCGACCTTGAAGCGGTGCTGGAAAAACTCAACGATGTGTTGGCCGACATTCCACGCGACCTGGGCCAACACGTGTCTGTCAGCGCGCAGAAGCGCCAGCTGCCCGTGCCGGTGAATGCGCGTGTGCGCAAGGCCTTCGGCCAACAGCGCAGCGGTGGCATGTACTGGCAAGGCTGGATGTTTGATGCCAGCCCGGGCAGTGAAGTGAAGGCCATTGCCTATGGGCGGGTAGCATTCGCTGACTGGCTGCGAGGCTATGGCCTGATGATAATCATCGATCACGGCGAAGGATTCATGAGCCTTTATGGCTACAATGAGAGCCTGCTGTGGGAAGTGGGCGACTGGGTGGAACCGGGTACCGTCATTGCCACCGTTGGCAGCAACAGTGCCGGCGAGCAGGGCTTGTATTTTGAACTGCGCAAGGACGGTAAGGCGCTGGATCCGGCCGGATGGCTAAAGAGGTAGGAGATCCTGAATGGCAAGGGAAACTTCAATACAGTGGTGTGATGTCGGCCCATGTTGGCTGGCCATCCTGGCCTGCGCAATACTCAGCCTGCCGCTCTCTGCCCAGGAATCTTCACCGCAAACTGTGGAAGGCAGCAGCACCGTAGCCACAACGGGCTCACTCAACCTCGATGACCTGCGTACCTTTACCGACGTGTTCAACCAGATCAGGCGGAATTACGTTGAAGAAGTGGATGACAAGCAACTTCTCGAAGCCGCCATCACCGGCATGCTGGCCAGGCTCGATCCACATTCAGCCTACCTGCCGGGCGACGATTACGAGGACCTGGACCACAACTCCCGTGGCGAGTACGTCGGAGTGGGAGTTGATGTTGCGCCGGAAAATGGTCGTGTGGTGGTGCGCAAGGTGCTGGTGCCCAGCCCAGCCGATGACGCCGGTATCAACCCGGGCGACGTATTCACTTCAATCGCCGGGAAAGCAATCAAGGGGCGGCCATTGGGGGAAGCAATCGATGACCTCAGTGGCCCGGCAGGCAGCGAGGTCGAGGTGGTGGTTCTGCACAGCGACGGTGAGACATCCACTTTGCTGCTGCAACGCCAGGTGCTGAAAATTCCTGCCCTGTTCGCCCGCACGTTTGTCGGTGGCCTGGCTTATTTCAGCCTCAGTTATTTTCACCGCGAAAGCGCTACCGACCTGCACAACGCCGTTGAGTCAATAGTTTCTGATGGTGAAGCGATAAACGGTATCGTACTTGACCTGCGCGACAATCCCGGCGGTGTGTTGCAGTCGGCAGTGGACATCGTGGATGGTTTCCTGGATGAAGGCACCATTGTCTCCATTCGCGGCCGCAATGAGACCATGGCGATGGAATTCAAGGCCCAACCCGGCCAATGGATACCGGGTGTGCCGCTGGTGGTGCTGGTGGATCGCGGTTCGGCATCCGCATCGGAAGTGGTCGCCGGTGCGCTGCAAGACCATGGTCGCGCGCTGATTCTGGGCGAACGCAGTTTTGGCAAAGGTTCGGTGCAAACCGTGCTGCCCCTGCGCAACGGGGGCGGCATCAAGCTCACCACCGCGCGGTACTACACTCCCTCCGGTACTTCCATCCAGGCGGAAGGAATCCAACCGGATTTCACCGTGCAACAGCGCATGCGTGCGCTGGTGATGGAGGATGAGCGGATTCGCGAAGCGGACCTGGATCGTCACCTGGACGCAAGCGGGGACCCGGCTGAAGCACCAGAACAGTTCACGGTTGAGGCGGAGGATGATTATCCGCTGTTTGAGGCCTTGCGAATGCTGCGCGGGGCCAACCTTCTGTCCCGCAAGCCGGCCGGGCACTGAGCGCCAATCCGGGCCGGACAGGCCAGCATCCTGATCAGGAAGAACCGCGGCCGGGTGGAGACAACGGAAACGGCGTCACTTTCTCGCCGGACTCCCGGTCACGGATCAGACACTTGCCCCTTTTTTCCACTTCTTCAATGCGCACAATGCTTTGTATGGGCAAATGCAATACTCTTGCGCCTTCAAATTCCTGGCGCATTTTTTCCTCGGTGGGATCCACGACCAACCCTTCGCCGGTCTCAAAAACAAGATCGCTGACTTCGATGAATCCCCAGATACTGCTGCTGCCCACGCTTTCACAGAACAGCTCGTAAACCTTGCCGTGATTGAAGAATATGACTTTGAACAATGGTTTCTTTCGTGCCATGAAAAATTGACTCCAAGGGCTTCAAACCCGAAATTGCCGCAAAGCCCGGTACAGCAACATCAGGCTGAGGCCCACTGCAAAACCAGCCAAGTGGTTCCACCAGGCCACTGCCGCATTTATGGGGCCGAAAACCGTATAAAGCAACTGCAGCGTAAACCACGACCCGATCACCAGCAGGGATGGAACCTGGGCAAATTGCAGGTACAGCCCCAACGGCAGGTACAGCCCGATCTGTCGTGACGGCAGCAGACCGAGATAACAGCCCACCACGGCTGACACAGCACCGCTGGCGCCGATAATCGGAGTATCGAGCTGGTCCAGGCTGAGCGCCACGCTGAAATTGGCCAGTGCGCCTCCGGCGATAAAGATCAGCAACATGGGTATTGAACCGAGCCGGCTCTCCAACGGCAAACCGAACACCCAGAGGTAGGCCAGGTTGCCCGCCAGGTGCAGCCAATTGGCGTGAACAAAAACGGCCGTGAGCGCTGTGATGGCGGGATAGTTCCACCAGTTCTGTTGTTCAGAGTACAGCAGCGCAGCCAGTGCACGCGGATTCATGCCCAGTACGTCTATCAATGCCTGCTGCAACATTGGCCCGGAAACCGAGTACAGGCTGAGCATGCACAGGCAGAGCAACGAGATTCCGACAATGGCATAGGGACTGCCCGGCTCAGCTGCCGACCAGTTGGTGACAATGCCGTTGTTGGAAGATATCGCCAAGTTCGAAGAGCTCAGCTCTTGAGGAAAAAGCGATAATTCCGGTAGTTGAATATGGCCCTGTCACGGCGGATTTCTTCCAGCAGAAGGCCATTGGGCAACTCCTGACCCTCTTTCAGACGCTCACCATTCAGCAACAGGAAACGGTTGTCCGGTTGCTCGGCATACACCAGCACGGAAATGCGCAAATCCGGAAGTCCTTCGCGCATTTTTTCCGGAACCTGCCACCAGCTGATGATCTCCGGCTCGTACGGATCCGCTGCATCAGGCAGCGGGTCCGCTGCGGCTGGTGACGCTCGCCCCTGACGCGGTTGCACACCCGGTGCAACCTCCACCCGTGCCAATTCCGTCTGGCGCACCGCATTGTCCTGCCTTGTTTCCGCTTGCTTCGCCCTGGTACTTGCTGGCGACTTCTCGGCGGCATAGTCGCGGACTTCCCGGCTCAACTGTCGCTGTGGAGCATCAACTTCGCTTGAGGCCATTTGACTGGCCACGCTGGATTGCGGCAGCCGCGGCAATATTGACTTGCCTGCGGCAGGCTCCGAACGATCACCGGTATCTCCCGGCTCACCCGCCGCCTCATGGCTGCCGGCTGCACTGGGCTGGTCCTGGCCTGCCAGGCGCGTTTCTTCCCAATCATCCGGAAGGTCAAATTGCTGCAGCCCCATCCAGCTGATCAATCCGGCAGTGACCAGGGCCATCAGGCCGGGCAACCAGGCAGGCGTTTGTGCCGCAACCGGCACCATGGCATCGGAACCGGTTTGCAGCGTGGGGGTACGACCCAATTCGCGTTGGGATTCCGATCGTTTCAGGGCATCGAGCAATATGGACATATTCAGGAACCCATGGTTTCGGTCAGCTGCAACCGCGGCTCAACGATGGTGGGCGCCATAAGGTACAGAAGTGTTTGCGGCCCGACAATTCCATCATCCAGCAGGCCATGGTTGCGTTGAAACGTTTTCAGCCAGGTTTCGAACTGCTGGTTGAATTCAGCCTTGCCTTGCCAGGGTGGATCGGCCCGTGCCGCCATGCTCAGCACAATATCGACAGCTGCGTTTTGGTCATCGCGACGAATCTGGTCCGGCCAGTCGGACGATTGCGGCCAGGCCACGATGTATTCTCCGAGCCACAGTTCATCCACCTGCTGCTGCCTGAAATATCGTGGCGCGGAGCCGGCCCCCAACAGGATCCGTTGTCCATCCATGCCGCGCAACAGCACATGTTTGTCCCCATCGGAACGCAACACCAGTATCACCGGCAGGCCCAGCTTCCTGACCTTCGCCCAATTACCGCTCTCCCTCAAACAGGCGAACCCGGTAGCAGCCACGCCTTCACAGGCCAGCAGCAGTCCTTTGGCCTTATCCGGTTCCTGCCACAACTGGGCCAGGCCCGGGTACGCCAAAAGGTGTTGGTCTGCCAGCCACGTGGCTGTCAGCGAGGACTCCATGGCCAATCGGTTGAAATTCCAGGCCGGATCACGCAAGGACAATGATCCCACAGGCTGAGTCTGATTTTCGCCAGTATCAAGCACTCCCGCCGGCGTTGCAGCGGCCGCCGCTGGCAGGCCCTGGTCGGCCAAGGTCGTCGTTGCTTCCTGCTGGTCCCGTGATTGGCGGACTCCGTCAGCGGCGATTGGCGGTTGCGGGCCCGCAGTGCCGGAATTGGCCACTGGTTCATTTACGGCAGTGCCTGGCAGCCAGCCCTGCTGCCAGGACAGCACCAGGCCAAAAATGCCCACCAACAACAGGGCCGCCACGGCCCATGGCAGGAAGTTCCGCCCGGTTGTTTGGCTTTCTGCGGGATGCACTTCATCCGCCGCGGCGTGCACCAAAGCTGCGTTTACCTGGTCTCGCTCCAATGCGTAAGCGCCCGCAAGTGCGCGATCCGCGATGATGTTGATCAGTCTGGGAACTCCTCCAGAACGGCGGTAGAGCGCCTTCATTGCGCCATTGTTGAAATGGCTTTGCCGCGCTCCGGCCACTCGCATGCGGTGCTTGACGTAGGCAATGGTCTCCGGTTCGTTCAACGGCGCCAGGTGGTAACGCGCGGTGATGCGCTGCGCCAACTGGCGCAGGTTTTGTTGCTGCAGCAGCTGGCGCAGCTCAGGCTGGCCCAGCAGGACCATCTGCAACAACTTGTGCTTGGCGGTTTCCAGAT
>CBFGWJ010000019.1:0-14063 GCA_965652335.1 uncultured Gammaproteobacteria bacterium
AGCATTCGGGACCACGCTACAGCAACAGGGTGTCGGGTTGCTGCGTGTTTACCGGGCAGATTGATTTATGGGGCCCAAAGATTGTGGAGCGTGATGCCGGCATCCTGGGCAGTGTCAGCGAAGCCATAGGCCATACCCCTCTGGTAGCGCTGGACCGCATTACTCGCGGCCTCGATGGCCGAATTCTGGCGAAGCTGGAGTACCTCAATCCAGGATTTTCCAAGAAAGACCGCCCGGCAAGGCAGATCATCCTGGACGCAGAAGCGGATGGCCGGCTGCAGCCCGGCCAACCTGTCGTCGAACTGACCAGCGGCAACATGGGAGCAGGCCTTGCCATCGTTTGTGGCAACCGCGGCTATCCCTTTGTTGCAGTGATGTCGAAAGGCAATTCACCGGAACGCGTCCGCATGATGGCCGCCCTGGGTGCCGAAGTTGTCCTGGTGGACCAGGCGCCGGGTTCCGTTGCCGGGCAGGTGAGCGGCGATGACCTGGAGCGGGTTGAGGAGGTGACGCAACAGCTGGTTCAGGATAGGGGTGCGTTCCGGGCGGACCAGTTCCGGCTTGATGGCAACTACCGCTCGCACTACCTGCACACCGGGCCGGAAGTCTGGAAACAATCCGCTGGCAGCATTACGGCTTTCTGCGATTTTGCCGGCTCAGGTGGAACGCTGGCGGGTGTCACCCGATATTTCAAGGAACAGGACCCGGCAATTCGCTGCTACGTGGTGGAACCCGAAGGCGCGGCGGTGATTGCCGGACAACCCATCCTCTGCAAGGAACATCCGATCCAGGGGGGCGGCTACGCCATGGATGACCTGAAGTTCCTGCGTGGCCTGGATCTGGATGGAGCGGTCCAGGTCAGCGGCGAGCAGGCACGGTCAGCCTGCCATCGGCTGGCGCGTGAAGAGGGCATATTTGCCGGCTACTCTTCCGGCGCCAACCTGGCGGCGGCGTTGCATCTGCTGTCGAATGAACTGCCCGGCCACACGATCTGCATCCTGATCTGCGACTCGGGGCTCAAGTACCTCAGTACCGGTCTCTGGGATTAGTCTGTCTCAAAGGTGCATGCGCCGCTTCAGCAGCGGCGCCAGCAGCAACAGCACGGCAGCCACCGCCAGGGCATACAGGCCCAGCTGGAGATAAACGGCCTGGTAATTGGCCAGCGCGGCGGACCGGTCCGCAACCTCACCGGCAACCTGGCCTGTGCTCGTCAAGCCGGCAATCAGCCCGGAAATGAAGCTGGAAGCGGAATACGCCAGCAGGAAAACGCCCATCATGAGCGCAACAATGCGTCTGGGCGCCAGCCGGGTGATCATGGACATGCCAACCGGGGCGAGGCACAGCTCACCCATCACCAGCAGCAGGAAATTCAGCGCGAACCAGAACAGGGCTACGGGCTGGCCTGCAGGTGTCAGGGCGATGCCCAGGGCCAGCGACATGAAAGCCATAGCCAGCAGAGCGATCGCGAGCGTGAATTTCATCGGTGCCTGGGGCTCCCGGTTGCGCTTTCCCAACGCCGACCAGATCATGCTGAATACCGGTGCCAGCAGGATCACATAAATCGAGGGCAGCGACAGCAGGGAGGCCGCGGGAATTTCATGGTCGAACACCACGCGATCCACCATGCGGTCGGCAAACAGGGCCAGCGAGCTGCCCATCTGCTCATAGAAGGCCCAGAAGCCCAGGGTGAAGGCTATCAGGGCCGTGATGACCAGCAACCGGTCTCGTTCGATACGGTCACAGCGGGCAAAGGCATACCAGATGATCGCGGCGGCGGTGACGCAGCCTACCAGCGCCAGCAGTTGCCCAACCAGGCGCTGGTGCTGCAGCAGGTACCAGGCAGCTGCCACCAGTAACAGCGACGCGCCATAGATGCACCATTCCAGGCGGATGCCCGCCCAGATTCGCCGTTGCAGCCTGGCGTTGTCAGGTGGTTCGGCCATGCCCAGCAGGTATTTCTGGCCTCTGAGGAAACCCAGCAGTCCGAGCAGCATGCCGATGCCGGCCAGGCCGAAACCCCAGGACCAGCCAAAGCGAAACGCCAGCCAGCCGGTCAGCAGGGGAGCCGCAGCGCCGCCGATATTGATACCCATGTAGAAAATGGTGAAACCGCTGTCGCGGCGAGGGTCATCGCTGGCGTACAGCATGCCCACCAGGGTGGAAATGTTGGTTTTGAGAAATCCCACGCCGGTGACGATCAGCGCCAGTGACAGGAAGAAGCCGTTGAGGAAGACTCCATCGCGGCTGACCTCGCCACCGGCCTGCGCGGCAGCCATGGCGCCCGGACCTTCAAACGCCAAACCAAGGTGGCCGCATACCAGCAGTATCGCACCAAAGGTTACAGCCTTGCGCGATCCCAGGTACTGGTCGGCGATTATTCCGCCAAATACCGGCATCAGGTAAACCAGAGCTGTGTAGGCGCCATAGATCAGGAAACTCTCATCATCGGAATACAGCCAGTGCTGGGTCAGGTAGAACACCAGCAGGGCGCGCATGCCGTAATAGCTGAACCGTTCCCACAGCTCGGTGCTGAAACACACCACCAGGCCGGGCGGATGTCCGCGAAATGGGTTGAATCTCATCGTCCTGTTGTCTCCATCCCCGCAATCAACGGCCATGGCCGGATTGTGCCTGCTTGCGCCGCCTACTGGAATTCATGCACGGTTGCCCAATGGAGTCTGCAAAGACCCAATGACGTGGCATGATTGGCTTGCCTCAGTGAAGCGCGAAAATTGTTGATTGTTGGCGTTGGGGTACATGCAATCATTTGCGTCCTTCTGGACAGGATTGAAACAATAGTCGGAAATCGCCCATGAACAACATCAATAACCGTCGTGAATTTCTCAAGAACACGCTGGCCGGCGCTTCTTTCGCCGGACTTGCCGGCGCGGCCTATGCACCGTCCCTGCTGGCTGCTTCCACGGGGGCCGTATCAAACTCACAGCGCCACAAGTTGCTCGACCAGGCTCACTTTGGCCGGAAAGCACCGGCTGCAGGCAAGAAGGGTATGGTCATCTGTTCACACCCATTGGCCTCCCAGGCGGGTGTGGACCTGCTCAAGGCTGGTGGCAATGCAGCGGATGCGGCGCTTGCCACTTCCATCTGCCAGACCGTCGTTGAGCCCCACATGACCGGCATCACCGGCGTGCTTTCCATGTTGTACTACGATGCCAAAACCGGCACTACCACCTACGTGAATGGCAGCGCTGCGCGGCCCAAGGCGCCCCTGGACGGTTTCAGCGGAGCCGACCTGGCTACCGGACGCGGTGTGGCGGTGCCGGGATTCTGGGCCGGCTTTGAAGCCGCGCACGCGAAGCATGGCAGTGCTTCCCGCAAGGCCGTGATGGCCGCGGCCATCGATTACGCCCGTGATGGATTCGAGATTCATCCGTTCCTCTGGGGTGAGATTTTCACGCAGTTCCACATGATTGCACTGACCCCGCAGGGCCAGGAGATTTTCATGAAGAACAACACCCTGCCACGGCCCGGTGACCTGCTGGTGCAGAAACGCGCCGCCGACACCCTGGAAGCGTTGCTGGCGGAGGGTAACGAATATTTCTACCGCGGCGCATTCGCCAGGGAACTGGTGGATACCGTGCAGGCCGCGGGTGGCGTGCTTACCCTGGATGACATGGCGCAGTACGAGGCCCGCTGGCAGGAGCCTTCGGAAGGTACCTATCGCGGATACCGCGTGGTGGCCTCACCGCCACCCGACCATGGCGGCTCGCACATGATCGAAATTCTCAACATGGTGGAACTGCTGGACCTGCAGAAACTCGGGCCGCCCACCGAATCACCCGAAGCGCTGTTCCACATGGCGCGCATTGCCCAGCAGGTTTATGCGGATGGTTCCAAACAGCACGACCCGGCTACCCATTTCCTGCCGATGGACATCATCCTCAGCAAGGACTATGCCCGCACACGCTTTGCACTGATGCAGATGGACCAGAAGCTGGTTGATGTGGATGTGCCTCCGCCTCCGGGCAGCAACCATGTCACGGCCGTGGATGCCGATGGCAATGTGGCGACCATCCTGCATTCATGCATGTCCTATCCCTGGTCCAACGGGCTGTTTGCCGGTGGCGTGACCATCGTTGCGGCCGGAGCTCATTTCGGGCGCGTCATGCCAGGGCCGGGTGACCGCATTTCCGCTTATGTTTGCCCCAACATCATTTTTGACGGTGATCGCCCGGTATTGGCTTCCGGGTCACCCAGTGTGAGCCTGTTGCAAAACATCCTGCAGAACACGGTGAATATTCTCGACTTCGGAGTTTCGATAGAAGATTCGGTGAATCGCCCCCGTTTTGGGGGTGGCTCCTACACCAAGCCCGGCACCCTGCTGGTGGAAGTGGATGTGGATCCGAAAGTACGTGAGGCGGCCAGCAAGCGGGGAATACGCTGGGATGTGGTCAATCCGTGGAACTGGCATCATGGTTCATTCGAGGGTATTCACCTGACAGTGGATGGCACGGCTCATGCTTGCGGAGACCCGCGGCGCAATGCCATGGCCATTGCGGTTTAAGGCGCAGGTATCCAGGCTCCATGAAAGGATATTCAGGTTTTTCGCTGCTGCGCAATGCGCTCAGCGGCCACCGCCACTGGCCACGTGCCTGGCGCGATGCAACACCGAAAAAGCACTACGACGTGGTCATCGTCGGTGCCGGCGGCCATGGCCTGGCCACGGCCTACTACCTGGCCAAATACCAGGGCATCAAGAACGTTGCGGTGCTGGAGAAAGGCTACCTGGGTGGTGGCAACTCCGGGCGCAACACCCAGGTCAGCCGGTCCAACTACTTTTTTCCGGAAAGCGGCGCGTTCTACGAGCACTCGCTGAAGCTGTATGAGCAGCTCACCAGCGAAGTGAACATGAATATCATGTTCAGCCAACGCGGTATCATCAGCATCTGCAACAGCCGCCATGAAGCGGAACAGTTCCGCCGCTGGGCCAATGCCATCCAGATGAATGGCATCGACTCGGAAATCATTTCACGAGAAGAGATAAAACGCCTGATACCGCACATCAACCTGGATTGCTCATTTCCGATCTGGGGAGGCTTCATCCAGAAGCGCGCGGGCATTTCGCGACACGATGCGGTGGTGTGGGGCTATGCCCGGGCCGCCTCGGCCGCAGGCGTGGATATCATCCAGCAGTGTGAAGTCACCGGCATCCAGACATCGGACAGTCGCGTCACCACGGTGCAGACCACCAGGGGCCAAATCAGCGCTGACCGATTCGCCCTGTGCGCCGCCGGACATTCCGGCCACCTCGCCGCCATGGCGGGCCTGCGCCTGCCCATCACCAGCGTGGCGCTTCAGGCCATGGTGACGGAGCCGGTCAAGCCGATATTCCATGTGGGGTTGATGTCGCCGCGTATCCACGTCTATGTCAGCCAGTCGGATCGCGGTGAGATCGTGATCGGCGGAGGCGCGGACATATTCAATTCCTATGCCCAGCGTGGCGGGTTACCGGTATTTCACGAGAATGCTCAGGCCCTGCTGGAACTGCTACCGATATTTGGCCGGTTGCGCATCATGCGCCAGTGGGCCGGTATCTGCGACATGGCGCCCGATGTCAGCCCTATCGTTGGCCCCACGCCGCTGGAAAACCTCTATGTTTCAACGGGCTGGGGAACCGGTGGCTATAAAGCAATACCGGCGGGAGGTGACACCCTGGCCTACACCATTGCCCATGGCAAGCCGCATCCGCTGGTTGAGCCGTTCCAGTTGTCGCGCTTCAGCACCGGCCGCCTGGTTGATGAGGGCGCCGCTTCCGGCGTTGCGCACTGAGATGGGAGCGCGAACATGATGAGAATTTCCTGTCCCTGGTGCGGTGTGCGCGACCAGGCCGAATTCCGCTTCGGCGGCGAGGCCAGCGTGATCCGGCCGATGGATCCACAGTCTGTTTCGGACGATGAATGGTCGGATTACCTGTTCTACCGCAATAACCGCAAGGGGTTGCACCAGGAACGCTGGTTGCACAGCTACGGCTGCCGCCAGTGGTTTATTGCCACACGGGACACCGTAACTCATGAGATTACGGCAACCCTTCCCATGGACGGACAGCCGGAGCAGGCCAGGAGCGTATCTGCATGAAGTTCCTGCCGAACAGCTACCGGCTGGAATCCGGTGGCCAGGTCAACCGTGAGAAGCCGCTGACATTCACGTTCAATGGCCAGCCTTTGCAGGGTTATGAAGGGGACAGCCTGGCATCGGCGCTGCTGGCCAATCGAATTACCTTGCTGGGTCGCAGCTTCAAGTATCATCGGCCACGCGGTGTCTTCTCGGCTGGAGAGGAAGAGCCCAATGCCCTGCTGGAAATCGGTGAAGGCGCTCGGGCCGAACCCAGTTGCCGGGCACCGATGGTACCGCTAGCCGCGGGCCTGGTGGCGCGCAGCCAGAATTGCTGGCCCAGCCTGCAGTTCGATGCCGGCAGGTTGATCGACCTGACCCATTCGCTGTGGCCGGCGGGCTTCTACAACAAGACGTTCAAATGGCCCAACTGGCACTGGTGGGAAGGCATCATTCGCCATACGGCGGGACTTGGACGGCCACTGACCGAGCCCGATCCGGATCGTTACGAGCAGGTCAACGCACACTGCGATGTGCTCATCATCGGCGGCGGGCCGGCCGGCTTGATGGCCGCGCTGGTGGCAGGCCGTGCCGGATTGCGTGTGATGCTGGTGGACCAGGGCGAGACGTTCGGCGGCGTGCTCAACTTTGAACAGTACCGGGTTGATGGCCAGCCAGTGGGTTCATGGGTGCGGCAAACTTGCCAGGAGTTGGCAAACTTGCCGGCGGTGACTCTGTTGCCGCGCACCACGGTGGCGGGCAATTACGACCATAACGTCACTACCCTGGTGCAGCGCAGCCATGGCAACATCTGGCGCGAGTGCTACTGGACCGTTCGGCCGCGCGAAGTCATCCTGGCAGCCGGGGCAATCGAACAGGGCCTGATTTTCCCTGAAAACGACCGCCCGGGCATCATGCTGGCGGGTGCCGTGCGCCACTACCTGCATCGTTACGCCGTGGTGGCGGGTGAAAAGATTGTGGTTGCCACCAACAACGACACGGCATACCAGACGGCGGTTGATCTGCATGCTGCTGGCTTCAGAGATCTCGCGGTGGCGGATGGACGTGCCGATGTCGATCCGGTGCTGGTGCAGGGCATGAAGGAACGCGGAATAGAGTGCCTGGTGAATACGCGAGTTGCCGGTACCCGCGGTGACAAGGCCTTGCGCGAAATCAGCCTGCAGCGCGGTGACGAATCACGGCCCGCCAGCCGCGCCTGCGATGTGCTGGCGGTTTCAGGCGGCTGGTCGCCACGGGTACACCTGTTCAGCCATGCCCGTGGCAGCCTGAAGTTCGATGCCACCAGCCAGAGTTTTCATCCGGACCGGCTGCCGCCAAACTTCTCGGTGATAGGTGCGGCGAATGGAACCGTTGGCCTGGCTGAATGCTGGCGGGAAGCCGTGCGCACCAGCAGCGGTGTATGCGAAAAGCTTGGTGTGAATACCACCCTGCCGGAACTGCCCGTGATTGACCAATCACCCATCGAGTCGGCTCGGGCAGGCCAGCTGAACCCGCTCCGCAGTCACAAACGCCAGTGGATAGACCTGGCGCACGATGTGACCTATGACGATGCCGAGCTGGCGGTACGGGAGGGTTATGTCTCGGTCGAGCATTTCAAGCGATATACCACCACCGGCATGTCGGTGGACCAGGGCAAGACCGGCAACCTGAATGCGTTCATTGCGCTGGGTTCGCTGACGGGCCGTGAAACCGGCGAAGTGGGAACCACCACGTTCCGACCGCCCTATATGCCGGTAACTCTCAGCGCCATTGCCGGCCCGCACCTCGGGCCATTCTTTGCCGCCAGGCGAATATTGCCTGCCCAGCCTGTGCATCGGCGGCTGAATGCCCATTTCGCGGATTTTGGTGGCTGGCAACGGCCGGAATACTACCCGCGTGACGGTGAAACCGAAGACCAGGCCATCGCCAGGGAGGTTTTAGCCGTGCGATCATCGGTGGGTGTATTCGACAATTCACCGATCGGCAAGATCGAGGTGCGTGGCCCGGATGCCGGTGCGTTCCTCAACCGCTTTTACATCAACAACGTCCTGAGCCTGCAAACCGGCAAAGTTCGGTATGGCCTGATGCTGAATGAGAACGGCATCATCATCGATGACGGCGTGCTGGTACGCCTGGCTGATGATCACTTCCTGGTGCACACCACTTCGGGCGGTGCAGGACGTATCACCGACATGATGGAGGAGTGGCTGCAGTGCGAATGGCCGCACCTGCGTGTGCTGATTGATGACTGTACCACCCAATGGGCCAATTTCACGATTGCCGGGCCGCGCGCGCGTGACCTTCTTTCCAAATTGGGAACGGATATCGATATTTCTGCCAACGCGCTGCCGCATATGTCAGCCGCCAGTGGCCATGTCATGGGCTTGCCGGCGCGCGTGGTCCGGGTCAGTTTCAGTGGCGAACTCAGTTTCGAGATCAACATTCCGGCTCGCCGGGCAGGTGCATTCCTGCAATCCGTGCTGGAACAGGGAGAAGAATTCGGCATTTGTCCCTATGGCGTGGAAAGCCTGATGGTACTGCGGCTGGAGAAGGGTTACCTGCACCTGGGCTCGGATACCGACGGCAGCAGTACTCCGGACGATGTTGGTTGGGGCAAGGTGGCCCGCAACAAGACTGAAGATTACATCGGCAAGCGTTCACTGTTCCGCTCATACAACCAGGACGAAAATCGCCGGCAACTGGTTGGCCTCGAATTGCTCGACGCTGGCGCGAAAATGCAACCCGGCGCGCATTTGTTGCTGGGTGAAAACCGCCAGGCGCCGGCCACTACGGACGGCTGGATCACTTCCGCCTGCTTCAGCCCGAACCTGGACAAGCAGATTGCCCTGGCCATGCTGGCAGGGGGCAGCCGCAGGCTGGGTGAGACATTGACAGCCTATGATGATCATCAACGCTATCATGCACGGGTGGTTAACATGGTTTTCCTCGACCCGGGCAACGAACGGTTGAGGTCCTGACATGAACACACCAGTAGCACTTTCACCCCTGCAACAGGCGGAAATCACCGAAACCGAGTTCCGCTCCGCCAACCTGTTTCTGCGTGAGCTGCCCGATACGCGCCTGTTGCGCCTGCGCAGCCTGCAGCCGGAGTTGACGGTGGCAGCTTTGCGGGAGTTTGGCCTCAAATTGCCGTTGAAAACCGGTGGCAGTGCCGGAAGTGATCCGGCGATCCTGTGTTTGCGGCCCAATGAATGGCTTGCGTACTGCAGTTCTGCCACTTCCAGTGAGTTGTTCGACCGTATCCAGGCCTTGCACGCTGGGGCACAGCCGGCAGGCGGTACTTCCGGCTATGGCGTAGCCCTTGACCTGTCCGATGGCCTGGCTGTACTGCAGCTGAGCGGCCCTGCCGCTCCCTGGCTGCTGGCCAAACTCGGCAGCCTGGATTTCGCCGGCGCCCGCGAGGCTGGACAACATTGCGCGCGAACCCGCATGGGGCAGGTAGCGGTGGTGGTGAACTACCATCCGTTGGCTGCCGGCTCCACTGAATTTGTGTATGACCTGATACTGGATCGCAGCATTGCCCGTTATTTCTGGGAGCTGTTATTGCATTCCGCCCGGCATGCGGAAGAGTTGTACACAGGGAGTCAACCCGCATGACTGAATTCAAGCCGCACCAGCAATGGTCGTCGCGCATCGTCTTTCTGCTTTCGGCTGTCGGCGCCGCGGTCGGATTGGGCAATATCTGGAAATTCCCTTACATTACCGGCGAGAACGGTGGCAGTGCTTTTGTTCTGGTCTACTTGATCGTCATAGCCTTCGTTGCCATTCCCATCCTGATTGCTGAACTCATGTTGGGCCGACGCGGGCAGCAAAGTCCGCCGCATGCTGTGGCCATCATCGCCCGCGAAGAGGGACGCTCAAGGCGGTGGTCGGTCGTGGGCTGGCTGGGGATTTGCTCTGCTTACCTGATCATGACCTATTACAGCGTGATTGCGGGCTGGGCCATGTCCTACATGTTCAAGACCGGCTCCGGTGACTTTTCCGGCCAGGATGCTGCCGCGGTTGGGGCGCAATTCAACAATTTGCTGGCCAATCCGGTACAGCTGACCGTGTGGCATGCCATTTTCATGGGAATCACCGCGGTAATCCTGGTGCGCGGGCTGCACAATGGCGTGGAAACTGCCATGAAGATGTTGATGCCCACGCTGTTCCTGCTGCTGCTGGCCATGGTGGGATACGCGATTGCAGAGGGCGACATCTGGGCCGGACTGCATTTCATGTTCGATTTTGATCTGGGTGCCATCAATGGCCAAGTGGTATTGATGGCCATTGGCCATGCTTTTTTCTCGATTGGTGTAGCCATGGGCTTGATGATGGGCTTTGGCGCCTATCTGGGAAATGAAATTTCCATCGGCAAATCCGCGCTGATCATTTCCGTCATGGATACGGTAGTCGCACTGCTGGCAGGTATCGCGATTTTCCCCATCGTGTTTGCCAACGGCCTTGATCCGGCACAGGGACCAGGCCTGATTTTCGTCACCCTGCCGATCGCCTTTGGCAATATGACTGGTGGATTGATCTTTGGAACGATGTTTTTCATCCTGCTCTTTTTCGCAGCACTGACATCCGCTATCGGCAGCATGGAGCCGGTCGTAGCCTGGGTGGAGGAACACCGCAATATCAGCCGCCCGGTTGCCGCCGTACTGGTTTGCGGCTCGGCCTTCATTCTGGGCATGGGCTCCGTGTTCTCCTTCAATCTGTGGTCAGACTGGCATCCACTGGGCTTCATCGACCGGTTCGCGGAATCCGGCGTTTTCGACCTGCTGGATTACCTTACCGCCAATATCATGATGCCGCTGGGAGGCTTGCTGCTCGCGGTATTTGTAGGCTGGAAGATTTCACCAGCAGCCGTGGCGGAACACGTCAACATCCAGAATCCCAGGATTTTCAGGGTGTGGTTCTGGCTGTTGCGCTTTGTAGTGCCTGTTTCTATCGCCGGAGTCTTTATCTCCAACCTGTGATGCGCGAAGCCCCGGAATTACTGCGTAATGCGCGGGTTTTTGCGTCATTAGATGCACTTGCACAACAAACAGAGAGAACCGCCATGTATTCAAACGTTTTCCTGCACTTCCGCCGCAACGTTCTGCTGGCCACCCTGGCGGCCGCTATTCCCGTATTGACCTGTTCCGCGGTCAGCGCCGACGAGAAGCCAGTCGAAGGTGCTGCGAATGCCAAACCCGAGCAGGAATCAGCCGCGTTCGCCCGGCTGGACATCGAGGAAGCCGTTGCCAGCAACGGGATGGTAACCGGAACCACCGGGGCATCGGCGCAGCAGGCGGGCATCGACATGCTGAAAGCAGGCGGTACCGCGGCGGATGCCATCGTCGCCACCGCCATGAGCCAGGTGTGCCTGGCAGCGGGTTCCTGGGTGAGCTATGCAGGCCTGATGAACGTGGTGTATTACGAGGCCGCCAGCGGCAAGGTTTACAACATGAACGCCTCCTACGACACGGTGGAAAACGAGAAAGATGCGGCTTCCATACCGGTGCCTGATTTCTCCAAAGGCATGAAAGGGGTGAAGCTTGAACCCGATGGCCGCACTGTGCTGGTGCCGGGTTTCCTCAAGGGCGCCGAAGCGCTCGTGCAGCGATTCGGCAAATTGCCCCTCAGCCAGGTGGTGGCGCCCAGCGTGAAATGCGCCAGCGAAGGCTACACCTGGTCGGAAGGAGCGGTACAGCAAGCGGAATTCCGCAAGGAAGAACTGTCGCGTGATCCGGAAACCCGGGCCATCTACTTCAAGGCCGATGGCAGCCCTTACACAGCGGGTGAGACTTTCAAACAACCGGCGCTGGCGGCCACACTGACTGCATTCGGCGAGCAAGGCTCGGACTATATCTACAAAGGCCCCTGGGCCAAAAAGCTGGTCGAGAAAACCCAGGCCCTGGGTGGCCATCTGTCCATGAAGGACATGGAAACCTATGAGGTCATCTGGGGCGAACCGGTTCATACCCACTACCATGGCTACGATGTGTACGTTCATGGCCTGCCCGCGGCCGGGGGTGTGAATACCATTGAAGCCCTGCGTTTCGCGGACCTGGCCGGAATGTCAACCAGGCCCTTCTACGGTGAATCCGCGGAATCCCTCTACCTGATGAGTAATATCACCCGTCCGGCCATACCGCTCACGTATGGCGGGGAGGCCATGGGTGCCGCCATGCAGATGGACCTGTCCCTGCAGGGCCGCCTGAACCCTGAAACCACGGCCAAACTCTGGGCCATCATCCAGGGCGGGCATTTTCCGGGCATCACCCCGCCCAAAACGGCGCCCGCTCATTCGGATGGCGTAGTGGTGGTGGACCAGGAAGGCAATATGGCCGCCATGGTGCATTCCATCAACACCGTCAGCTGGGGCACCAATGGCCTGAACATCGATGGCATTTCCATACCCGATTCGGCGGCCATCCAGGTTTCCGCCGTCGCCGCGACGACCCCCGGAGAGCGTCTGCCTGACCCCACCAATCCGGGCCTGGTGATGAAAGACGGCAAGCCTTACCTGGGCTTTGCTTCCATCGGCGCCGGCCTGCATCAGCGCACGACGGCAGCACTGATCAGCGTGCTGGATTTCGGCATGACGCCACAGCAGGCCATCGATGCGCCGGCATTCGGTTTTACCGAGTTCACTGCCCAGGGCACGGGTGGTGCCCAGACCATGGGCAAGGGCGATCTCAGCCCGGAAATGATTGCTGAAGTGGCTGAACTGGGCATGGAGATCAAGGAAGAGGATTCCACCCGCGGTTACTGGATAGGCATCATGATCGACCCGGAAACCGGAGAGTTGCGCGGTGGTGGCCCTCGTGAGTTTGCCATTACCATGGGTGGCCGCGCGGTGGGTTATTGACAGTCCCGATTGGAGAAGTACTGATGAGAAACATGGGCATGTTGGTGATGTGCGTGCTGCTGGCGTCCTGCAGTCGTGAGCCGCAAACTGTCGCTGTCAAACCTGTTACACCACCGTCGACTGCTCCTGCGGTCGCGGAACCGGCGGTCAATCTTTCCCCGGCCAACTGGCCTGCCGGTGAGTATGAGCGGTTCATGGCAGCACAGAATGTGGACCGTACCTCGGCCGGCACCGCCAGCGGCTATAACGGTGCCGTGACCGTGGCTTACAGCGGCCTTGCTGCCCGCGCCGGGCTCGAGGCGCTCAAACAGGGCGGCAGCGCCATCGATGCGGCCATGACCACGGCCATGGCGCAGATAGCGCTGACCGCCGGTTCGCCCATCAGTTACTTCGGCATGATGTCACTGGTGTATTACGATGCCGCCACCGACCAGGTCTACACCATGAATGCCGAGTGGAATACGGTGCAGGGTGAGAATGATCCCATGAGCATTCCCGGTGGGATCGATATGAGTTCCGAGGCCGGATTGCGCGGCCTGGGTGAACCCAGCGGCCGAACGGCCCTCGTCGGCGGATTCCTCAAAGGTGTTGAATCCGCGCACAGCCGTTTCGGCAAATTGCCATTCGCCCAACTGTTTGAGCCCTCCATCTACATTGCCGCACAGGGCATGCCGGTGACAAAACACCTTGCAGCGCAGATTGCGTTCCGCGGTGAAGACCTGTCTCGCCTGCCGGCCACCAGGGCCGTTTTTACCAAAGCCGATGGCAGCCTGTACCAGGAAGGCGACCTGTTCCGGCAGGTGGAGCTGGCTGCTACCTTGCGGGCGGTGGCGGAGCAGGGCAGCGATTACATTTACACAGGCCCCTGGGCGGAAAAGCTCATTGCAGCCGTGCAGGCAGACGGCGGTAAAATGACTCTCCAGGACCTGGCGGATTACGAAGTGATCTGGGCCGAACCACTGGTGGGCGAGATCGGCAACGGCTACACGCTGTACGCCAACCCCATGCCCAACGCCGGTGGCGTGGCCATGATCGAGGCGCAGAACCTGGCCGCAGAAGCCGGCCTGGTGGCCGATGGACATTTCACCGAGTCGCCGGTGGCGTTGCGCAAGGCGCTGGACATCACCCAGATGGG
>CBFGWJ010000020.1:0-13780 GCA_965652335.1 uncultured Gammaproteobacteria bacterium
CCAGCATTACTTCGGCATCAACTGGGAACGGGATGTGCCACTGCCGCCGCAGGCGGACCTGCGCAATGTCGTAGAAGGTGATCCCAGCCCGGATGGCCAGGGTGAAATCCGCCTGGCGCGGGGCATCGAAGTAGGCCATATCTTCCAGCTGGGCACCAAGTACTCCAAATCGCTGAATGCCGTGGTGCTGGGTGAGGACGGCCGCTCGCACCCGCTCGAGATGGGCTGCTACGGTATCGGCGTATCACGCATCGTGGCCGCTGCCATCGAGCAGAACCATGATGAGGCCGGCATTGTCTGGCCTGCGCCGCTGGCGCCGTTCCAGGTGGCGGTGCTGCCGATGAACGCGAAAAAATCCTACCGGGTGCGCGAAGTGGCCGAAGCCCTGTATGAAGAACTGCTGGCTGCCGGAGTGGAAGTGCTGCTGGATGACCGCGACCTGCGGCCCGGCGTAATGTTCAACGACATGGAACTGATAGGCATTCCGCACCGCGTGGTGATCGGCGAGCGCGGCATCGACAGCGGCATGCTCGAATACCGCCAACGCAGCGCTGCCGAAAACGAGGAAATTCCATTGGAGGGAGCGGCCAGGGAAATCCTGCGGCGCCTGGCGATTTAACTACCCTGGCTGCCCTCGGCAGGTTGATCTGCCGAGGTCGGGTGCTCATGCAAGCCGCTACGGATATGCAGGTCCCTTTGCGGGAACGGTATTTCCACGCCCTCGGCACGGAAGCGGCGGTCGATTTCCATCAATAACTCGTGTACCACCAGGCCACGCTGTTCCGGCGCGGCGATCCAGCCCAGCAATTCGAAATCCAGCGAGCTGTCACCAAACCGGCGCATGCGCACGCGGGGAGACGGGTTGTCCAGGATGGTGGCATTGTCATCGGTGATTTCCTCGAGAATGCGCACGACCTTTTCCGTGTCGCTGCCATAAGCCACCCCCACCGGCACGCGAATGCGCTGCTTCACCCACGGGCCGCCGCTCTCGTTGGTGATCTTGGCCGCGCCGATTACTGCGTTCGGAATCGATATTTCAACGTCATCGCGGGTCAGCAGGCGGGTGGAACGGATGCCGAGGTGGGTGACGATGCCGCGTTCCCCCGTATCGAGCACGATGTAATCGCCGATCTTGTAGGGCGCATCCGCCACGATGGAAACACCGGAAATCAGGTTGGCCAGCGTATCCTTGGCCGCGAAGCCGACGGCAATACCGATGATGCCCGCCGAGGCCACCCAGGCCGTGGCATCGATGCCCCAGATGGCAAAGAACAGGTAAACGAACAGGCCCAGCAGGGATAGCTTGATGCCCATCTCAAACAGCGGCACGGTGCGTGGCTGGAAGGCATGGAACCTGTCGCGGTGGGATTCCAGCGCCTCGAGAATGACATTGGTGGCCTTGAACCAGGCCCTCCCCCAGAACAGCATCAGCAGGGTCAGTAGGATGCGAATGCACAACTGCTGCAGGAAGGCGGAAAATTGCAGCGACAGCACCACCGCGATCAGGCCAATGGTAATCGCTGTCTGCATGATCGGCGCGGACAGGTACTCGATGATCTGGTTTTCCAGGTGGGATTCAGTTGACTTAGCCAGCCGCGCGATGAATTTCTCGATCAGCAGCTTGATCGCTTTGCCAATGCTGTAGCTGAGCAGCAGGATCACCGCCAGGAGCAGGGCTTCATGATTTAGCAGGAAGTCCCAGGTTTCCTGCATGAAGCCGGGCAGGTAGTTGCCTACGTCGATATCAAGCGGCAGCTGCTCGACTACATCGGAAGTGGAATCCTGTGGCGTGCCAGAGGCCGTGCTGACACTTTCCACCGGAACCTGTTGCGGGTTTACTGATTCAGTCGGCGAAGCGGGTTCCGTGGCTGCTTTGGCGGGTTCCGACTGCACTTCTGCTCCCTGTTCGCACCATCATCTTGAGGTTTTCACCCATGCCGCCGCCAGACGAGGGCGAACCCCAATCCCAGCGCCAGTATTCCGTAAGCGCCGGCGGCCGATACGATATAAGGCCACAGCGGGCCGCCGGCGTCAAAGTCCATCCGCTCCACCCAGTCCAGGAAGACAGCGGCGGCTGCCAGCAGGACCAGCAACACCAGGCTGTCGCGCGGCAACCATCGGCGCCCGGGCAAAAGATACCAGTAGAGCCACACCAGGATGGCCAGTACCGGCAAGAGCAACAGCAAGGTGAACATCAGCCGAGCCGCTGAATACCGACGGCGCTGCGCAACCGACGCATGAACGGCGTGGCGAACGCCCGCGCGCGCGCCGCACCGCCCTGCAGGACCTCCTCGATCTGGCCGGGCTGTGACATCAGCGAGTCATAACGTTCGCGTGCTTCGGCCAGCTCGTTGTCGATGAGTTCAAAGGTCTGCTGCTTGGCATCGCCCCAGCCGATGCCGTCGGCGAATGCCTGCTGCATGGCGTTGCGCTGCTCCGGCGAGGCAAACGCAGCGTAGATGGAATAGAGCGCGGAATCGGCGGTGTCTTTCGGTTGTCCCGGCTCCAGCGAATTGGTGACGATTTTCATGATGGCCTTGCGCAGCTGTTTCTGCGGCAGCCACAGCGGAATGGTGTTGTTGTAGCTTTTCGACATCTTGCGTCCGTCCTGGCCCGGCAGCACCGCGACATGCTCATCCACCACGGCTTCGGGAAGCACAAAGTGTTCACCAAACAGGTGATTGAATCGCTGCGCGATGTCGCGAGCCATCTCCAGGTGCTGCACCTGGTCGCGCCCCACGGGTACCTGGTTGGCATTGAACATCAGGATGTCGGCTGCCATCAGCACCGGGTAGCTGAACAGGCCCATGGTGATGGCATGGTCAGCGTCCTCGCCGGCTTCAAGATTTTCCTGCACAGCGGCCTTGTAGGCATGGGCGCGGTTCATCAGCCCCTTGGCGGTCACGCAGGTCAGCATCCAGGTAAGCTCCGTAATCTCCGGTATGTCGGACTGGCGGTAAAAGATCGCCGTGCCGGTATCCAGCCCCAGCGCCAGCCAGGTGGCCGCGATTTCCAGGGTGGACTGGCGGATGCGCGCCGGATCCGAGTTCTTGATCAGAGCGTGATAGTCCGCCAGGAAGTAATATGACTGGACATTGGCGTTACGGCTGGCCTGGATGGCCGGTTTGATGGCACCTACATAATTGCCAAGGTGCGGCGTCCCGGTGGTGGTGATGCCGGTGAGTACGGTATTTTTCTGCATGCGGGAGAATCACTGGATTTGCGGACAGTGCGCTATTCTAACCGCAATATTGCGGTTTGGGAGCCACAGGCCAATTATCCATGCGCCCGCAACATGACGGAAATTCAGTCCGGCGATGAACCCTCCGAAGAACCGGCGGCCAAACCATTAAATACACAGGAAGCGACAAGCCAATGCCACTCGGGCGAGAATTACCGCACGGCCTGAAATCCTCCATGACTGGCGCTGTCCGGTGGCTGTTGTGTTGTTTGCCATTGGCCATGCTGCTGGAATCGCCGCTGCTGGCTGCGGCCGGGATGACGCTGGATACTGCCGCCACGGCACCCGCCGGTCCGGAAACCCCGGCATTGCAGGATACCAACGCTCCACCAGGGACAACCGCCGCGCCGGAGTCGACCGGCGATGAAGACCTGTGCGACTGGCAACTTTCAGGCCTGCCTGTGCAGGAACAGACCCAGCAACTGGTATACGGCATTTCCTGCCACAGCTTTCGCTGGCTTGACCATCTGTTTGGTGATGAAAAAGACTTCCCGGAAAACCAGGTGAACGGGATTTGGCTTCTGGGATTTGACTACCGCGAATATGATCAATTTGATTTTCGCGGCCGGTTTCGCGTGCGCGCTGCCCTGCCGAATCTCAGCAGCCGCTGGGATGTGATCGTCGGGCGCGAGAATGAAGGTGAATTCGTGTCCGATACCGCACCCGCGGAGCAGACCCTGTTCAATCCTGGCCTGTCACGCGATGAGGACAATGAATGGTTGCTGGGACTGGGGCACCGCAAGAAAAATCGCCGCAAGGGGTTGGACTATTCGGTTGGCGTGAGCGGGGGTTTCCCGCTCAGCCTGTACGGCAAGGTGCAGTATTACTACAACCACCAGTACACGCCCAAAACCGACCTGCGCTTCCGCCAGACCCTGTTCTGGCGCACCGATGACGGGCTGGGCACCACCTCCCGCGCCAACCTGGTACACCAGGCCAATCCGACGGATGTCATTCGATGGGAAGGCGTGGCCACGGTTTCAGAGGAAACGGAGGGCATGAAATGGTATGCCGCCCAGACCTGGTACCACCAGTTCCATGGCACCAACGCCATCTTGCTGCAGGCCTTTGCCCGAGGAGAAACCGACGAGGACGTACCGCTGCGCGACTTCGGCCTGAACCTGATCTGGCGCCGGCCTTTCACAAGGGACTGGATGTTTCTTTCCATGGGCCCCAACATTACCTGGCCCAGGACGTTCAAGAATGAGGATCGCGAACTTTCCCTGGGCTTCAGCCTGTGGGTTGAAATGGAATTTGGTGATTACCAATATTGAAATCACCTGCAACCAACACCGCAATCCGACAGAATTGAGAGCCGATGAACCTGCGCGCCCTGCAATATTTCGTGAAACTGGCTGACATCCGGCACTTCAGCAAGGCCGCCGATGCCTGTTTCGTCAGCCAGCCCACCCTCAGCACCCAGATCAGGAAACTGGAAGAGGAACTGGGCACGCAACTGGTGGAGCGGTCCCCCAAGAACATCATGCTGACCCCGGTCGGCGAAGAGATAGCCGAGCGGGCCCGCAAGCTGCTCGCGGATGTCGAGCAGATCCGTACCGTGGCAAGGCGCAGCAGCGACCCCTCCGAAGGCAACCTGCGGCTGGGGCTGTTCCCCACGCTGGCTCCTTACCTTCTGCCGCACGTGGTACCGGGATTGCGCCAACGGTTTCCCCGCCTGCGCCTGCAGCTGATGGAAGAAAAAACCGATGTGCTGCTGCGTATGTTGCACCGCGGTGAACTCGATGCCGCTTTGCTGGCCCTGCCCATTCCGGACACCGGTTTGCAGGTGGAAGTGCTGTTCCGCGAGCCGTTCCTGCTGGCCCTGCCGGCCGGCCATGAGCTGGCCAAAACGGCCGAAATAAATATCGAAGACCTGCCCGGGAACGAACTGCTGCTGCTGGAAGAGGGCCACTGCCTGCGTGAGCATGCGCTGGAAGTATGCACCCTGGCGGGAGCGCACGAACGGGTGGACTTTCACGCCAGCAGCATGGAGACGCTGCGGCAGATGGTGGCCGCGGAGGTGGGCATTACATTGATGCCCAAACTGGCGGTGATGCCGCCCATCGCCGAAACCGATAACCTGATTACCCGGCCCTTTGCTGGCCAATCGCCCAGCCGGACCATCGCGCTGGTGTGGCGCAGCAGCTCGGCCCTGGGCAGCTTCCACCTTGAACTGGCGCGGATTTTCCGCGAACTGACGGAAAAATTGTTGAGCTGAAAACACCATGGCCCGGCCAGGAATCCATCCTGGCCGGGCCATGCTGACACGCCGGGTTCCGGCCTTTGGCCGGAACGGTCAGTAGTCCAGGCCTTCCAGCAATTCCTGTGCCTCGTCCGGGCCATCCGGCACATCGGCAAACAGGGGCGTGGACAGGTAGCGCTCGCCCGTATCCGGCAACATCGCCAGGATCACCGAACCTTCTTCGGCCTGTTCCGCCACTTTCAGCGCGGCTGCAAACGTACCGCCGGAAGAAATGCCGCAGAAGATGCCTTCCTTGGTCGCCAGCGCTTTTGAAGTTGCTATGGCTTCGTCATCCGTGACCGGAATGTTCTGGTGGGCGACCTTGCGGTCCAGCACGTCGGGAATGAAATCGGGAGTCCAGCCCTGGATCTTGTGCGGCGCCCATTCCTTGCCTTCCAGCAGGGCGGCGCCGGCGGGTTCGGTGGAGATGATCTTCACATCGGGCCGGGCCAGGCGGATCATCTGGCCGGCGCCGGTGATGGTGCCTCCGGTGCCGTAGCCACTGACGTAATAGTCCAACCGGCGATTGGCGAAATCCGACAGGACCTCCGGACCGGTGGTGTTGCGGTGGTAGGCCGGGTTGGCCATGTTTTCAAACTGCTGGGTCATGAACCAGCCATGTTTTTTGGCCAGCGCTTCGGTGGCGGCCACCATGCCGGTTGCGCGGCGCGGCGCGGGAGTGAGCACCACGCGTGCGCCCAGGAACCGCATCAGGCGGCGGCGTTCGATCGAAAACGATTCCGCCATCACCGACACGAACGGGTAACCGCGCACGGCGCACACCATGGCCAGTGCGATGCCGGTGTTGCCGGAAGTCGCCTCCACCACCGTTTGCCCGGGCTTGAGTACACCCCGCTTTTCCGCATCCAGAATGATGCCGAGCGCCAATCGGTCCTTTACCGAACCCATGGGATTGAAGGATTCAAGCTTGACGTACATTTCGACGCCTTTGGGTGCCAGGCGGTTGATCCTGACAACCGGCGTGTGCCCGATGGTGTCGAGTACATTGTTGTAAATCATGTGTACTTCCTCGTGTGATGATCAGTGATGATGCAAATCGGTCCAGCGAGTGGCCTCAGGCTGCTGCGAGCAGGGCCGGCTGCTGCTGAAACCAGCTGAGGGTACTCCCCAGCGCAGCGACCTGTCCAATGATCAGCAGGGTGGGCGCTCCCGGCTCCACGGCCGCAGCCAGCTGCGCCAGTTCATTCACTGTCCCCAGCGCTACCCGCTGCTGTTCGCGGCTGCCGGTGGCCACCAGGGCAACTGGCAATTCGCCGCTGATTCCGGCCTGCAGCAGTTCGGTGCGGATCCGGGCTGCCTGTTTCAGGCCCATGTAGACCACCACGGTTTTTCCTGGGCCGGCTATCGCCCGCCAATCCCGCGCGGTGTGGTGACTTTCGTCGGCATGAGCCGAGGCGCCATGCCCGGTAACAAAGGTGACCTCGGCGGCGTGATCACGGTGAGTCAGCGGAATGCCGCTGTAGGCGGCGCAACCCAGGGCCGCGCTGATACCGGGTACCACCTCATAGTTGATTCCGTGGTCGCGCAGGAACTCCAGTTCTTCACCGCCACGCCCGAAAACGAAGGGATCGCCCCCTTTCAGCCGGACTACCGTACGCCCCTTTCGAGCCTCGGCCACCATCAGTTCGTGAATCTGTTCCTGGCTTCGATGGTGATCACCGGCACGCTTGCCCACATCGATCCGATCGGCATCGCGCCGGGCCAGGTCCAGCACTTCTTCGCTGACCAACAGGTCGTGCAGGATGACATCCGCCTGCCCCAGCACGTGCAGGGCACGCAGGGTGAGCAGGTCGGCCCGGCCTGGTCCGCCACCCACCAGGAATACCTTGCCCGACGAAGCCGGAATGTTCGAGTCCCCAGTCCCCGAAGGTTGAGAGCTGCGCTCGTCCAGGGCCGATTGCATCTGGCGCTGGATCTGCTCCCCGTCCTGCAGGCTCCAGCTGCGGATGGATTTTTCCCGCAGCAGCTGCTCCCAGAAGCCACGCCGAGCGCTTTGCGGCAGCGCGGATTTGACGGCCTGGCGCATGGCTCCGGCGGCACTGGCCACACGGCCCAGGCCCAGCGGCAGCAAACGCTCGATCCAGCCGCGAATCACCCGCGCCAGTACCGGTGAACTGCCACCGGTGGAAATCGCAACCTGAACCGGCGAGCGATCGATGACCGCGGGCGAGATGAAGCGGCAATGGGCCGGGTCGTCCACGACATTGGCCAGCAGGCCTGCCTGCTCGGCGTCCCGGTAAATGCGGCGGTTGAGTTCCGCGTCATTGGTGGCTGCAAACACCAGTCGCGCACCCTGCAGGTGCTCGCGGGCATACGCCGTCCCGCAGTGCCGGATTTGCCCGCCTTCCAGCCAGGCACGGAATTGCGGGTTCAGGTCACGGGCCACCACACTAACCTGCGCACCCGCCTGCAACAACAACCGGGCCTTGCGTTCAGCAACCGCTCCGGCGCCCGCCAGAACCACTGGCTGGCCACGCAAATCGATAAAAACCGGAAAGAAATCCATGCCCTGCTCCGCCAAACCACTGGCCTTGATATTGAACCGATCATAGTCAGCCCCAAACTACGAAAGAAATACGCATTCCTTTCGCCCTTATAATCCAGCGTTATATCGTCAAGGCGAAATTGCGGGTTGCTTTGGCCCGGCGGGCTATTTAATCTGCAATCGGATTTACAGGAAAATGGTCTGTTACAAGTGCTTGACAGGGATGCTGGCCAGGGTTTTCCACCGAATTTGATGCCATGAAACTGCAACAACTGCGTTACCTGATCGCCATCGTCGACAGCGGCATGAATATTACCGCGGCTTCGCAGGCCTTGTTTACTTCACAGCCGGGCGTCAGCAAGCAGGTCAAGATGCTTGAGGACGAGTTGTCGCTGACGCTGTTTGTGCGCAAAGGCAAGAGCCTCGAAAGGCTGACTGAAGCCGGCGAGGAAGTCGTGCGCCGCGCGCGCAAAATCCTCACTGAGGTGGACAACATCCGTTCGGTTTCCCAGGAAATGTCCGGCCAGCAGCAGGGCAGCCTGCAGGTTGCCACCACCCACACCCAGGCCCGTTATGTGCTGCCCGACCTGCTGGAAACGTTCCAGCGGCAATATCCGGGCATCTCGGTGAACCTGATACAGGGCACTTCCGACCAGATTTCAAAAAGGGTAACGGAACAGGAAGCGGATTTCGCCATCGCGTCGGGACGCAGCGAGTTGTTCGGCGAACTGGTCACTTTGCCGATCTATCACTGGGAACGCACCGTGCTGGTGAAGCCCGACCATCCGCTTACCAAGCTGCCGCGGCTCAGCCTGGAAGACCTGGCCCGCTATCCCATCATCAGCTACACGCACAGTTTTGATCCCGGTTCAGACCAGCAGACCGCCTTTGCCAGGGCCAACTGCAAACCCAAGGTGGTATTTACCGCGGAAGACCCGGACGTGATCAAGGCCTATGTTCGCAAGGAGATGGGTATCGGTATCGTCGCCTGCATGGCGTATGAGAAAGACCGCGATGCAGACCTGGTTTCGCTCAATGTCAACCGGCTGTTTCCCAGCTGCACCACCTGGATCGGCTTTCGCAGGGACCGCTTCCTGCGCGATTACATGTATGCCTTCCTGCAGATCATGGTGCCCGGCATGGACCGGCAGCGCATCGACGATTTCATCGCCCATGCCGAGGGTGGCGCCGGCCCGGCGTTCGGGCAATCACTTGGCGCGCTGAATCAGCACCCCAACATCGGCAACCGCTTTTCAAGCTGTTGCAACGGCACCTTTAACCTGTAGTTCGTTCTGTTCGGCCACCAGGTTGGGCGTGAAGTGCTCCACCTCGTGCAGGCCGCACTCGCGCAACAGGCCGGAAAAGCGCGTGTCCTGTTCTGACTCGCCGAACTGCAGCGGACGGCTGGAATGGTGGTCGCCGATCGATACATAGCCTTGCTCCCACAGCGGGTGGTAAGGCAGGTCGTAATGTTTCAGGTACTGGTGCACATCCCGGTTGTTCCAGTCCACCAGCGGGTAAACCTTCACCACATTGCCCTGGCGCTGCAGCACCGAAAGCTCGCTGCGGGTGTCGGACTGGGTACGGCGCAGGCCACTTAGCCAGGTGCCTACATTCAGGTCTTTCAGCACCCGTTGCATGGGCTCGACCTTGTTGAGGTAGTTATAGCGGCGGATACCCTCAGCGCCCTGCTCCCACAGGCGTCCGTACCGTTGTTCCTGCCAGGCGGGGCTGAGCTGCGGACGGTAGATGTGCAGGTTCAGGTCCAGCCTCTCCGTGAGTTCGTCGATGAACCGGTAGGTTTCATCAAACAGGTAACCCGTATCGATCAGGACTACCGGAATGCGCGGCTTGAGTTGCGTCACCAGGTGCAGCATCAATGCCGCCTGCACGCCAAAGCTGGACGTCAGCACCACCTGGTCGGGCAGGAAATCGAGCGCCCATTGCACCCGGTCCTGGGCCGACATTTTTTCCAGGCAGGGATTCACGGCATCCAGCTGTTGCTGGGTCCAGTGTTGGCCGGGGCGGGGTATGCAGAGTTTCAATGCCTGTTCACTCATGATCAGCCTGTCAGTTCAAAGTGTTGTTGATCTGCGCCGGGTTGGAATCAGCGCGCGTCGAATGGGTTGAGTTGGACAACAGTCCCTGCCGGAACAGGAAGTCGCCAAAATGTTCGTTGCCGTCCCTGCCGCCGGCGTAATCGGCAAACAGCTGGTCCAGCACTTCCAGCACATCCGCTTCCTGCACGGATTCGCGGTACAGCGAATTCATCCGCGTGCCGTTGAAGGCGGCGCCCAGGTGCAGGTTGTACAAACCAGGGCCCTTGCCCACCAGGCCGATTTCGGCCAGGTAGGGACGGGCACAGCCGTTCGGGCAGCCGGTCATGCGAATGGTGATGGCCTGCTGCAGCAGATCGTGTTTGGCCAGCAGTTGTTCGATGCGGCCGACCAGTTCCGGCAGGTAACGTTCGCTTTCCGCCATGGCCAGGCCGCAGGTGGGGAAACCCACGCAAGCCAGGGCGTGCTCGCGTATCGAGCTCAACCGGTTCCAGCTGTCGAGGCCATGGCCGGTAACGATCTCATCGATGGCGGCACGATCCTGTTCGGCTACCTTGCACACCATCAGGTTCTGGTTGGCCGTGAGGCGGAACTCGCCCTTCAGTACCCTGGCGATTTCGCGCAACCCGGTGAGTTGCGGGGCATCCGGCTGGTCCTTGACCCGGCCGTTTTCAATGTACAGCCCCAGGTGCCAAAGTCCGTCATCGGACTGCTGCCAGCCCAGGCGGTCGCCGGTGTGGGTGAAGTGATAGTCACGCGCCGGTTCCAGGCGGTAACCCAGGCGTTCAGCCAGCTGATCGTGCAGCCAGTCGAGGCCATGGTCGTCAATGGTGTACTTGAAGCGGGCGTGCTTGCGGTCGCTGCGGTCGCCGAAATCCCGCTGGATCTTCACGATGGCTTCGGATACTTCCAGCACCTGGTCCGGTGAGCAGAAGCCCACCACCGACGCCAGCCGCGGATAGGTTTTCGGGTCGCCATGGGTGACGCCCATGCCACCCCCAACCACCACGTTGTAGCCCTGCAGTTCACCTCCGGCGACGATGGCGATAAAGCTCAGGTCGTGGGCGAAAACATCGACATCATTCCGCGGTGGAACGGCAAAGGCGATCTTGAACTTGCGCGGCAAATAGGTTTTGCCATAAATCGGTTCGTGTTCCTGCTCGGCGGCTTCGCCAACCAGCTTTTCGCCATCCAGCCAGATCTCATGGTAGGCGTTGGTTCGGGGCAACAGGTGCCGGCTGACTGCAGCGGCGTCGTCACATACCCGGCGGTGCATCGCTGAAAGCTCCGGCAAGACCGCGCTCATGACATTGCGGTTCACATCACCGCAAGCGGCGATGGTGTCCAGCAGGCTGTCGCAGATGGCCTTGATGGTGGGCTTCAGGTGGCGCTTGACCACGCCGTGCAGCTGGAAAGCCTGGCGGGTGGTCAGGCGTATCGTGCCGTTGGCGTGTTCCGCGGCAATCGCATCCATCGCCAGCCACTGCTGCGGTGTGCAGATACCGCCCGGAACACGGGCGCGGATCATGAACTGGAGGTCAGGCTCCAGCATTTGCCGGCGGCGTTCGTCACGCACATCGCGGTCGTCCTGCTGGTAGAAGCCGTGGAACTTGCTCAGCTGGGTATCGTCCTCGGCCAGGGCGCCGGTGGCGCTGTCGGCCAGGCTTTGCAGCAAGGTGCCGCGCAGGAAGCGGCTGCGTTCCTTGATGCCTTCAACCGGCGATAACTTGGTGTTTCCGGACATCAATACAGGTCCTTCAGGATGCGGCCACTGCGGCGCAATTCGGCAAACGCTTCGGCCGCGGCATCGGCATCCAGGCCACGTTGTTCGGCCAGAACGTCCTGCACGGCGTGCTCCACTTCCTTGCCCATGGCCAGGCCGCCGCAGAGGTAAATCTGCGCACCGTTCCGCAGCCACTGGTCCAGTCTCTCTCCCTGCTGGCGCACGATATGCTGCACGTAGACCTTTTCCGCCTGGTCGCGTGAAAACGCGCAGTCAATGTGCTGGATCAGGCCCTTGGAACGCCATTCCAGCCACTCGCGCTGGTAGAGGAAATCACTGCGCAAATGCGGGTTGCCGAAAATCAGCCATACCCGTGTGTCGGCTTCTTCCTGTTCCAGCTGCTGCAGGAAGGCGCGATACGGGGCAATACCGGTACCCGCTGCCACCAGGATGATTGGAGTCTTCCGATTCTCGGGCAGCCGGAAGCGCTTGTTCGGCTCAAGGAACACACCCACTTCGTCGCCGGCCTGCAGATCATGGTTCAGGTAAGCGCTGGCCACGCCTTTGCGCTCGGTGCCAATGGCGTTGCTGTACAGCGTTGCCACCGTCAGGTGAACTTCCTCATCCACTTCGGCGCGACTGGAAGCAATGGAGTAGGAGCGCGGCGCCAGCGGGCGCAGCAGGCCGGCCAGGTTTTCCAGGCTGATGTCTGCGCCCTCCAGCGGTGGATACTCATCCACCAGGTCGATGAACTGGCGCTGCTCGATGAAGTCGCGGCGGGCGGCGGACTCCAGCGCCTCAAAGCGCTGTTGCAAAGCTGCCTGGCGTGCTGCGGCGGCGTAGGCCAGCACTGTTTCGGCGCTGAGGCGGGTGATTTCACGCTCGCGAACCAGCAGTTCGTGAGCGGTGTGCGAATGGCCGTCGATTTCGATTTCCGCATCGGGCGCAATCGAAAGTGCTTCCAGGATACGGGTTACTACTGCATGGTCGTTATAGGCCCAGACGCCCAGGGCATCGCCCGGTTCATAATGAATGCCTGAATCTTCCAGCGACAACTCCAGGTGATAAACGTGCTTGTCCGATTCCAGCCCGGTGATTTTCTGCGTGCGTTCCAGCGTGGCCTTGAATGGCCTGGTGCGGGTCCATTGGCCCGCAGCGGAATTGTGGCTGTGCACCACGCTCAGGTGCTGGGCCGCACTGCGCCTGGCGTCGGTGTCATCGGGCAGCTGCTCACGGGCATAACCCAGCACCTGCTGCGACCATTGCGCGGCGTTTTCGGCATAATCCAGGTCGCATTCAACCCGGGTAGAATAGGGCTTTGCGCCGGTGGCCAGCAGCATCTGTTCCAGTTGCCGGCCCGCTTCGCAGAATTTCTCATAGCTGCGGTCGCCGAGCGCCAGCACCGTGAAATTCAATGACTCCAGTTTCGGCGCCCGCGGGCTTTGCAGGTAATCGAACCAGTCGATGGCATCGTCCGGTGGGTCACCCTCGCCATGGGTGCTGATCACCAGTGCCACATGATGCAGTTTCTTCAGCTGGGCGGGGCGTACGCTGCCCATGGATTGCAGGTCCACCTGCCAGCCCGCCTGCTGCAACTGGTCGGCCAGCTGGTTGGCGATGGTTTCACCGGTGCCGGTTTGCGAGGCATAAAACACATGGAACTTCGGCGCTGCCGCCTGCTCAGCCTGCGGGGACTGAAGCGGTAGCCCGAGAGACAGATTGGCTTCGGGAGAGGCAACCAGCCGGCCGGCGATGTAACCGCTGAGCCAGGCTGCCTGAGCGGCATCCAGGCTGACAAGGCTGGACTGCAGCAGTTCGATCTGCTGCTTGCTGAAGGGCGAATTGTCGGTGCGCAAAGCCTGGAACATGCCGAAAGCCTCATTTCAAACAGGCATGCAGCATATGTTTCACAGGCAAAGCCGTGAACGAAGTGTTTTCTATCTGGATATAACCCAAAGGCATAACGCGGGCCGGAACCCGCGTTTTTGGAATATGCGCCTCAGCGCATCAG
>CBFGWJ010000021.1:0-13644 GCA_965652335.1 uncultured Gammaproteobacteria bacterium
ATCAACCAGATCCAGGCCAAGTCCTCCATTGGCCTCGATTTTTCCCACGCCCTGCGCGCCATCGTGCGACAGGACCCGGATGTGATCATGATCGGTGAAATGCGTGACCTGGAAACGGCACGTATCGCCATCCAGTCGGCGCTTACCGGCCACCTGGTGCTGTCCACCATCCATACCAATGACGCAGCCAGCGGTATCACGCGAATGCTGGACATGGGGGTGGATGATTACCTGCTGACCTCCACGGTCAACGCCATCCTGGCCCAGCGCCTGGTGCGAACCCTGGACAAAACCAGCCGCGAAGCCTACGAGCTGCTGCCGGAAGTTGCCCGGGAAATTGGCCTCACCCGCTTGGGCGGACTGGAACGTGATCGCTATATCCTCTATCGCCCGGTTCCCACCGAAGAAAACCCGAATGGCTACAGGGGCAGGACCACCATTCTCGAACTGCTGCTGATGACGGACCCCATCCGTCGCCTGGTGATGAACCATGCCACCTCGGGTGAGATACAGAACCTGGCCGTTGCTGAAGGCATGCGCACCATGTACCAGGACGGCCTGGAAAAATGCCTGAGCGGTATGACCACGCTGGATGAAGTGTTGCGCGTTACGCAGGAAAGCTGATGCCGATGTTTGAATACAAGGCTGTTTCTCCTGCGGGCGAAACGGTGTCCGGCACCATGGAGGCAGCCAGCCTGGACATGGTCATCCTGAAATTGCAGGAAGCCGGCAATTTGCCACTGCAGGCCCAGGAAGCGGGTGCGGGTGGATTTGGCCTGAAGAATCTCAGCCTGGGCGGGCGCGGCATGAACAGCCGTGAAGTGGGCGAGTTTACCGAGCAGCTGGCCACCCTGCTGGGTGCCGGTTTGCCGCTGGACAGGTCACTCGCGGTTCTGATGGAGCTGGCCGATTCTCCCAAGATCCAGCGCACCGTCGCTGAAATCCGCGACCATGTACGGGAAGGCGGCACCTTGTCCGATGCCCTGGAAAAACAGCACGGAGCGTTCAGCCGCCTGTACATCAATATGGTTCGCGCCGGTGAAATCGGCGGCACCCTGGATGCCACGCTGAGCCGCCTGGCGGACTACATGGAGCGCTCCAAGGAACTCAAGGACAGTGTCATTTCCGCGTTGATCTATCCGGTCCTGCTGCTGTTCCTGGCCGCAGGCTCACTGATCCTGTTGCTGGTATACGTCATTCCGCAATTCACCCCCATCTTTGAGGAGCTGGGCGGCGACCTGCCCACCATCACCAAGATCGTGCTGGGGGTCGGTTCCATCCTGCAGAATTTCTGGTGGCTGATGATCGCGGTGACGGTTTTTGTGGTGGTGCGATTCCGTCGCATGCTGGCCGATGAGGAAAAGCGCTTTGGCTGGGATGGGCGAGTGCTGGGCATGAAGTGGGTGGGCGACCTGGTCGCGAAACTCGAAACTGCAAGGCTGTCGCGCACCCTGGGAACCCTGCTGACCAACGGCGTACCACTGCTTTCGGCACTTTCCATTGCCCGCAATGTCATAAGCAACACCGTGCTGCGCAAGGATGTGACCGATGCCACGCGCGAAGTCAAGACCGGTGGCGGTCTGGCGCGTAACCTCGCCAAGGGCGGGCGATATCCCAGGCTGGCCCTGCAGATGATCAGCGTGGGTGAAGAAACCGGGCAGCTTGATGGCATGCTGATGAAGGTGGCGGACACTTACGACAAGGAAGTCAAGAATACGATAGACCGGTTGCTGGCCATTTTTACTCCGGTTGTTACCATGTTGCTGGCAGCCATGATTGGCACAATCGTTTTATCGGTACTGGTGGCAATTCTCAGTATCAACGACCTGGTTGGCTGATGGCAGTCCGTTTTACTCACGAGGACGGAGACAGTGCGCCGGAGCACTGCGGATTTGGGAAGATAGGATTTTTGGAGACTGGAATCATGTACAAGATGAAAATTGTCAAGCCTGCAAGACGCGGCGCTTTTCCACAGGGCGGCTTTACCCTGGTGGAACTGCTGCTGGTGCTGGTTATCCTGGCTTTGATTGGCGGCCTGGTCCTGCCCGGAATCATCGGCAAGGCCGAGGGCGCGAAAGTCAAGGCTGCGGCATCGCAGGTCAGCCGTTTGGCCATGGCGGTGGAAAGCTATTACCTGGATACCGGAACAACGCCTGAATCTCTGTCGCAGCTGGTTACCGAAGGAAGTGATCCGGGTTGGAACGGCCCTTATGTCAAGGAGTCCAGCCTGAAGGACCCATGGGGTCGTGATTATGAATTCCGCATGCCGGGCGAGCATGGGGAATTCGATATCTTTTCACTGGGCGCGGATGGGCAGCCGGGCGGCGAAGGCAAGAACGCTGACATCACCAGCTGGGAGTAAGCGCACTTCCGGCGACGGGTCGCGGTTTCAGCAGCCACTCAGTCCCTTGAAAATCCTTTTCTCCAATACGGGCCCTGCAGGTTCCGGTGGCCGGCCTCGAACGGCGGCCGGTGGCTTTACCCTGGTCGAGTTGCTGGTGGTCATGGTGATCGCGGCGCTGGTGCTGGGCCTGGTGGCCACGTCGATTTCCCGCAATATTTCGGGCGCTGAAATGCGCAGCGCAGCGAACAAACTGGCCGCTTCGCTGCGGTATACGCGAACCCGCGCCATTCTTGACAAGGAGGAACAGGTATTCCTGGTTGATACTGAAAACCAGTCCTACCTGGCCCCAAAACGCGAACCGGTGGTTTTGCCTGAAGGCATGACCATTGCGTTGACCACCGCCCGCTCTGAGCTCACTTCAGAGAACGTCGGCGGCATCCGGTTCTATCCGGACGGTGGATCGACCGGCGGCTTTGTTGAACTGGATGCCAATGGGCGCGTATACCGCGTCGATGTTGCCTGGCTGACGGGCGAGGCATCCATACACCGGGATGAGGATTGAAGTGTCTTTCCCTTTCAAACATGCAGGAACGCCGGCCCGTGCGCAGCGAGGGTTTACCTTGCTGGAAGTGCTGCTCGCTTTCCTGGTCTTCGCGCTGAGCTTCGCCGTAACGCTGGAGATCCTGACCGGCGCCATCCGCAATACCGCGCGCGCCAAGGAGCAGACCGAGGCCAGCCTCATTGCACAGTCAGTGATGGACCAGGTGGGCCTGGACATCCCGCTTCGCGCCGGCGCCAGTTTCGAGGGCGAGGAGGGCGTTTATCGCTGGCAGATTGATGTATTTCCATTCCAGGGTGGATCAGACAATCAACGCAGCATGGACTTGACGGAAATCACCGGGATTGACCTGCTGGAAGTGGAATGCGTCGTCAGCTGGGGCGAGGGCCAGCGTGAACGGTCACAGGTTTTCAGCACGGTGAAGGCCATGCGCCCGGATGCCGGGAGCTACGACATATGAGACGCAACTCGGGTTTCACCCTGGTTGAGTTGCTGCTTGCGGTTACGCTGCTGAGCATCCTGCTGGCGCTCACCTACGGGGGATTGCAGGCTGCAACGCGCACCACCGACCGCGGCCAGAAGATCCTGGAGGAAAGTGGCCGTTTGCGAATGGCTCACCAGTTCGTCCGCAAACAGATCAACCAGGCGATTCCGCTGGGATTCAACCAGCAGGAGGACACTGCTTCCGCGTTGGGTGAGCCACCGCTCACGGAGGTGTTTGCCGGCCGGCCGGATTCCATCCGTTTCGTCGGCCCCATGCCCGGTTACCTGGGCTTCGGAGGTCCGCAGGTGCAGGAGCTGAACATTATCGATGGCGAAAACGGGCAGGAGCTCGTGCTGTCCCACGCATTACTGCAGGGTTTCGAAGACGCCAGCCTGGATGAACGCGCTCCCATCGTGCTGATCGATCACATTGCGTCCGCCGAATTCAGTTTCCTGGCGCGCGATGAAGAGGGTGAAGTTGCCGGCTGGGTCACTGACTGGGAAGAAACCGCCAAGTTGCCTGTGGCTGTGGCGCTGGATATCCAGTTTGAGGAAGGTGCCTATACGGACTGGCCCTTGCTGGTGGCGGCGGTAAAAATCGACGCCTCCGCCGTGGAAGGAGCGCTGGAAGGAGAAGATACCTACCAGTCCGCGGTGCGCGAATTGATTGAAAAAAGGCGGCAACAGAATTGACCGGGCAGCCGACAACGCAGAAGGGCGTGGCCCTGGTAATCGTGTTGTGGATCCTGTTGCTGGTCACCATAACAACCAGCGCCTTTACGCTCATGGCGCGCATGGACAGTCTTGAGGCACACACCATCCTGTGGAGCACCAAGGCCCGCCTGGCGGCCGAAGCCGGCATGAACATGGCGGTACTGTCCTTGCGTGATCCGGATGAAACCCAGCGGCTGATTCCGGACGGAAGGCCGTTCCTGGTGCAGTACCACGATGCCCGGGTGGAGATACAGGTCACCGACGAGCGGGGGAAACTGAATCTCAATTCCGCATCCGAGCCCGAACTCTGGCAACTATTCTTCGCCAATGGCCTCGAAGAGGAGCAGGCTGCGCTGTTGACGGATGCGGTGATGGACTGGAAGGACCTGGATGAACTTACGCGCCCCAACGGTGCTGAATTGCCGGAGTATGAAGCAGCGGGTTATCAGGTAGGCCCTGGCAACCGCAATTTTGTCATGGTCGAGGAATTGCTTCAGGTCATCGGCATGCCCTGGGAGCTGTTCCAGCAAATCCAGCCGGGCCTGACGGTATGGTCGGACTCCAGGACGGTCAACCCGGCTTTTGCGCCGGTTGAAGCACTGCTGGCGCTGCCGGACATGACGCGGGAGCTGGCGGATGAATTTGTGCAGGCACGGCATGAACTCGAATCATTGAACGACCTGAACCTGAGCCTGCCTTCGGGGCAGGTCGCCATGGCACAGGGCAGGGGCCTGACGTATAGTATCGTCGCCAAAGCGACCTTGCCGAATGGCATATGGGACCAGATAGAAGCAACCATTCGTCTGGGCGGCAACGAGGATGGCCAGCCATTCCGTATCCTGCGCTGGCGTGAAGGATTCCACCACTGATATCCCTATGGCTATAACGATAAAAAATAAAGTCCAGTACTGGCAGGCGCGAATCCGGAATGGGCCCGCAGGTGAGTTCTTCTCCTGGTGGTGGGGTGAACTCAGGCAGCTGTTGCCGGAGGCCTGGCAGGACAGATTGCGGCTGGCAACGCGGCGCCTCAGCCTGCAGTTCACTGACTCCGAACTGCGTATCGGTATCTGCAACGAACAGGCGATCAGTCCGCTCGAGAGTCTTTCTCTGGAGCAGGACCCCGTGCTGGTTCAGGAACAGCTCAAGCCCCTGTTTGCCAAAGATGACCTGAACGAATTGCCCAAATACCTGTTGCTGGACCACAACCGGGTGCTGCAGAAGGAATTGAAGCTGCCCGCTGCCACCGAAGCCAATCTGCAAAGCGTACTGTCTTTTGAAATGGATCGGCAGACACCGTTTCGGGCCGCCGAAGTCTATTTCGACTGGCGCATGCTGCCATCCGCGGGCGAGTCCGGGGAAATACGGCTGGAAATGCTCGTGGCACCGCGTCGCGTGGTCGACCCGTTGCTGGAAAAACTTGCGGCGCGGGGGCTTGCCCCTTCAGGCATCGATGTCGTGCGCGATGGCCGCAGTGTCGGTGTGAACCTGTTGCCGGCGGAACAGCGGCACAAGGTCATGCATCCGCGCACGCGCCTCAACTATGCGCTGGCGGGGGCTGTGGCGGTATTGCTGGTGGTTGTGATGGCACAGTCCCTCAGCGCGCGGGCTGATCGCGTGGGCAAGCTGGAAGAGGCCATTGCCGATGTGCAGGACGAAGCACGCCGGGTGCAACGCCTGAAAGAGCAGGTGGCGGACACCAGCGAAGCCGCGAGCTTTCTCACCCGTCGGCGCGGACAGGCGCCCCTGGCCATTGAAGTGCTGGCAGAAGTCACTCGAACCTTACCCGACGGCACCTATCTCGACCGTTTGGTGGTTGGCAGTGATTCGGTCATCATGCAGGGCAAATCAGGCAATGCGCAGCAACTTATCGAACTGGTAAACCGCTCCGACATGTTCGATGCCGCCGCGTTCCAGGGTTCCACCCGCCTGGATTCCACCAGCGGCCTGGAAGTTTTTGAGATCAGGAGCAAGGTCACCCTGGAGCCGCAGCCATGATTGTTGCAAGTCTCAAGCAGGGCAATACCAAACTCACTGCCGTGCTGTTGCTGGTGATCGCGCTCATCCTGGTCTACCTGCTGTGTTTCCACTGGTTCATTCTCCGCCACCTCAGCTACGGCGAGGAGATTTCTGAACTGCAGTCCCAGCTGGATCGCTATCGGCAGGTGGCGGCTCAGAAGGACCTGGTCGAGAAGCAGCTGGAGGCATTACAGAACCGGCGCAGCGAATCGAACCTGTTCCTGGCCGAGGGTGATTTCAATGAGGCTGCCGCCGCCATGTCGGAGCGGTTGAGCCAGATGCTGGCCAGCTTTGCGGATGATTCCTGCCAGATCGTCAGCCGCCAGCCCGAGCGGGCCCGGGAAGTGGAACGTTTCGAAAAGGTCACGGTAAACGTGCGGATGCGCTGCGATATCGAAGACCTGATGCTGATGCTGTACAACCTGGAGAACGGCGCACCGATGATTTTTGCCGAAGAGCTGACGGTGCTCAAGCCCAGGGCAAGGCGGCGCGGCAACCAGGTTGCTGATGCCCAGACGCTGGACATCCGTTTCAACATGTCCGGATATCTGCGGAAGAGCGGCTCATGAACCGGTTGTTGCAGGATAACCCGATCGGCCTGGCCCTGGCGGGAACCGCAGCCTTCCTGCTGCTCTGCATTGCGATCATCACAGTCTGGTCTTTCGTTCCGGTGGGCGAAGGTGACCTGGAAGTAACCAGCCTGGACGAAGACTCGCTGGTCCAGATTCCCGAGCTGGAGGAAAGCCAGCCGGTGGAAAACTATTCGGTGATTGTGCAACGGCCGTTGTTCAACGAAACCCGGTTGCCCATCATTGAAACCGACCTGGATTCGGAGGAGCCGGTTGAAGAGGTCGTCGTCGCGGATGAAACTGACCTCGAAGTGGAGTTGTCAGGCATTGTCATCACTCCCACGCTTCGCATGGCGACCCTGAAGCGGGCCGATGGATCAAAATCCCTGGTAGCGATTGAAGGAAGGTACCTCGAAGGGGAGTTTGGTTCCTGGAAGCTGGCCCGCGTGCAAGACCGCGAAGTGCTCCTTACATCCGGTGCCGGAAAGGAACTGCAATTGGAATTGCGGGTCCATGACGAGAGAATTGAGCCACCCGAGTTGCCCGCGGAGCCTGCCGGCGAGGAGGTTGCCAGCGCCGAGCAAGCAAACGTCGAGCAGGCTGATGCTGCACCCATGACCCGGGCGGATGAAATCCGCCAGCGCATTGCCGAGCGGCGTGAACAACTGAGGCGCGAGGCGGAAGAAGCCGACCGTGCGGGTGAGGACAATGCCCAGCCCACTTATGAAGAAGCAATTCGTGCCATGATCAACCGACGACCGGCCCCCAAAGAAGAGCCTGAAAATGAACAATAGAGGCGCAGCGCCCATGAACAACGACACCGCTGAATTCGCACCGCGATGGCATGCCCCATACTGCCAGCTGGGCCGCCAGTTGGGCCGCCAGTCACGCAGCCGGTGGCCAACGCGGTTGGCACTGGTCCTGACAATCAATATCATCGCTGCCTGCAGCGCGCCTCCGCCGGTGCGCCCGCAGGCCATCGGCAAGCCGATTAGAACATCGGCTGATCCATTGCCGGATGCCAAAGTGATTGCGGGACCATCCACCGATTCCAGCGCCAGCCCGGGCATCAAGAAAACAGAAATTTATGAGGGCACCGGCAAGTTCATCGATGAAGAGGCAGCAGCCCGTCGCCCGGCCCCGGTCGCCGAAGACGGCGAAATCGTACTGAACTTTGAAGGCGAATCCATACAGTCCGTGGTTCACACCATCCTGGGCGAGGTGCTTCAGGAAACCTTTGTGATCGGCCCGGGCGTTGCCGGTGAAGTCACATTCTCCACCTCCAAGCCCGTCAGCCGCGACCAGCTCAAGCCCATTCTGGAGCTGTTGTTGCGCTGGAACGGCGCAACCCTGGTGTATACCGACGGGCGCTACAACATCCTGCCGGTTGCAGAAGCCATCAAAGGCAATCTCTCCCCTCAAATGACGCCTGCGCAGGCTGCCAAGGGCTATGAAGTCCAGGCGGTGCCGCTGCAGTATGTGTCAGCCATCGAAATGGCCAAGATCCTTGAGCCCTACGCGCGCCCGGATGCCATCGTCCGCGCCGACCAGTTCCGTAACATGATGTTCCTGGCGGGCACCCCGGAAGAATTGCGCAACTACCGCAAAACCATCGAAGTGTTTGATGTGGACTGGCTGGAAGGCATGTCAGTGGGAATTTATCCGCTGCGCACCGTTGATGTTCAATCCATCATTACCGAGCTGGAAGGGATATTTGCGGCGGAGGGCGAAACTCCGCTGGCCGGCATGTTCCGTTTCATGCCGCTGGAGCGATTGGGTTCGGTGATGGTGATTACCTACCAGGCCGAATACCTGCACAAAGCTCAAGAGTGGATTGAAATCCTCGACCGGGGCGCCGCCGGCGCAGGCAAGCAGCTTTACGTGTATCGGGTGAAAAATCTCGAAGCGCCGGTATTGGCAGGGTACCTGACCGAAATATTCGGCGGCAGCGCCGGGGGCTCCCAGCGCCAGAGCCAGCGCGGCTCGCTGGCGCCGGGGCTGGAGCCTGTGCAGATTGGCAGTGTGGCTGATTTCAATGAAAACCGGCTAGGCTCGGAAACCCAGGCCACCACGTCCACCGGCGAGGGTGGCGGATCCGTGCTGAATGTGGGCGAGGGAGACATTCGTATCACCTCCGTCACAGAAACCAATTCACTGCTGATCCAGGCCACGCAGTCGCAGTACAACTCGATCCTGGCCGCCATCGAGCGCATCGATATTGAGCCATTGCAGGTTCTGATCGAATCCCAGGTGCTGGATGTGGAACTCAACGAGGAATTGCAATTCGGTGTCAACTGGTTCCTGACCAACAACCCGGATCTGGTGCCGCAGCCTTACAGCAATCCATCCGGCCGGTATGTCGATTCGGCCGGGTTTGGCGGACAATCCGAACTGTCAGGCGGTTTCAATTTCCTTACCACGATTTCACGCCCGCTGAGCGAAGGCGCGGCATTCATACAGGCCACCATCGCCGCGCTGGATGAGGTGACCGATGTACGGTCTCTGGCGGCCCCGTCGCTGCTGGTTCGCAACAATGCCACGGCAACCATCACCGTGGGTACCCAGGTGCCGGTGCAATCCTCGAGCATCTCAACCGGCAACAATAACGTCGTGAGCAGCGCGCAGTACGTGTCCACCGGTATTACCCTGACAGTAACCCCGCGCATCAATCCAGGCGGCCTGGTATACATGGAAATTTCCCAGGATGTGAGCCGTCCCGGCGCGCGGGACCCGGATATTTCCACCAGCGGCAACCCGCCGATCAACAGCAAGACCGTGTCCAGCCAGGTCGCCGTCCAGTCCGGGCAGACCATATTCCTGGGGGGGCTGATTTCCGAGCAGACCTCCCTGGGCCGTAGCGGTGTTCCATACCTTAATCGCGTGCCCCTGGTAGGGCCATTGTTCGGCTCCCGCAGCAAGGCCAATGCGCGCAGCGAGACACTGGTCATGATCACGCCCACCGTGGTTGAAACAGCCGTTGACCTGAAATCGGTGAGTGAAGAGATGGAGAACCAGTTCTCCCGCGTGCCGCCATTACGCATATCCACACTGGTTCGTGAGCCGAAGGAAGCGACTGATGAACAATGACTCGGGCAGTGGCCGGATCTGTGATGTAAAAAACGGTAAATTTTCGTTAACAAGTACAGGAATGAAGCTCATGCACACCTTATTTTCGCGTTTGGCCCGGCACAGCCATCGATCCTTTCCGCTGGTGGCAGCCCTGGTTCTCGGCATGCTGCTGACCGCCTGCGCAGGCACCGGCGCCACGAAGAAAAACCCGGTTGAAGATCGTGCCCAGCAACGCTGGGATGCCTTGCTGGCGGGCGATTTCGACACCGCCTATACCTATTATTCTCCAGGCTATCGTTCCGCTAACTCACGGGTAGACTTCGAAATTTCGCAAAGATCACGCAAAGTGGCGATCCTGGCGGCCAAAGTTGAAAGCAGCGAATGTGAGTCTGAAGCCTGCACCGTAACCGCGCAGGTTCAATACCGGGTTGGAGCGCCTGCCCCGGGTGTTTCAAAATGGGAAAGCAGCAGCAAACTGCAGGAAAGATGGGTTCGTACAGAAGGTAAGTGGTGGTATGTTCCGGAGCAATAAAGGCCTGAAATGAGGCCTCGTTATGGTCTCCCAGGCGCTGGCCGCTTTGTTGCTTTGGTATATCAATTGTCGTAATATTGGCCCGCGATCGACCAGACCCAGGTCCGGTTCGCCTTTGGAGTTGGGCGCCATGCCAAGTGTCTGGTTGGTCTTGTTAAGCCCCTGTGTACACAAATTAGGAGTGTTGTAATGAACAGAAAAAATCTGACAGCTGCAGTGCTGGCGGGACTGGCAGGAGCTGCCGGTATCGCAGGTACTGCGCAAGCAGTCAACATGAATCCGGATGGATTGGGCCAGGTGCTCATTTATCCGTACTACACCGTAAGGGACGGCAACACCACGATTCTGTCTGTGGTCAACACCACTGACAGCGCCAAGGCCGTCAAGGTTCGTTTCAAGGAAGGCTACAACTCACGTGAAGTCCTTGACTTCAACATGTACATGTCAGCCTATGACGTCTGGACGGCCGCTCTGTATGACGATGCCGGCACCCCGACGATGGTTACCTCCGATACCACCTGTACCGTTCCGTACTTCTACGGCAACGATACCGATGCATTCGGCAACACCGTAGGCACCCAGGAATTCCTGCCGTACGCCTACACCGGCAAGAACGTAGACGGTGGCCCGACCACTATCGATCGTGCAGCTGAAGGTCATTTCGAAATCATCGAAATGGGCACCCTGACCGACGACAGTGAAACTGCCAAGCGTGACGGCTCTGCAACCGCTGCCACCCACGTTCTGGTTGACGGCAAAGCCGTTCCCAAGAACTGCCAGCAGCTGGTTGACAACTGGTCTGTCATCAACAATGCCGCAGGCATGTGGGAAGACGACGCAGGCCCATCAGCCAACGGTATCTCTGATATCGACGTTGAGCGTAACAGCGGCGGCCTGTTTGGTGGCGCTGGTGTGATCAATGTTGGCAACGGTACGTTGTTCAGCTACAACGCCAAAGCCATCCAGGGTTATGACAAGGATCTGGACAGCGCCAGCCTGCACTACAAGCCAGGCAGCATTTATCCGCATCTGAACTCAGGCGACCAGCTGACCGCCACCCTGTTCTTCGGTGTACCGCAGGATACCGCTGTATCCCTGTCGTACTATCGTGGTGTTGACGCCATTTCCGCAACGTTCATGCACGAATACACCATGAACGAATTCAACCAGAATGCAAACCTGAATGCTGCGTCTGAGTGGATTGTGACTTTCCCGACCAAGAACTGGTACGTGGATTATCAGTTGCTGCAGGAACTGGAAGATGTATGGCGGCCGAAGATCAGTGACCCGGGTTGCGGTGGCTGGATTCCTGGCGAGCCATATCCAGCCCGTTCTGGTCCGTTCCCCAGCTACAGCCTGGACAAGGACGACGTAAACGGTAACGGTGTTCCTGATGTCCAGGAAGACTGGGTACTGTGTACGTACGAAGAAGTAACGATTGACAATACCGAAGCCCGTAACCCGTTCACCACGCTGTTTGACGGTGAAGCCTGCGAGCTGTTTGGTCTGGAAAACTGGGACCAGGAAGAAAGCCCGACCACTCCAGGAACGGTTAACAAGCCGCCAATCGTTTCTCCGCCTCCTCCAGGTGGAACGCCTCCTTCATCAACTCCGTTTGCCCTGTGCTACGAAGTTAACCGCATGAAGTTTGGCGGAAACGATATCTTCGGTGACAGCGACCTGCTGTACACGGTTGATACCGGAATTGAAGCCGGTTGGGCGCGCATTAACTGGGGTGCTGATCCGGAACATGAAGACGATGTTGGTCTGATTGGTCTGCCAGTCACCGGTTACTGGGCGGTACGGTTCGAGAACGGCTTCCTGGGTACTCCGGAAGCGAGCGTTCTGGCCAACTACGGTGGGTTGTTTGAGCACCGCGGTAACGTCCGTCGTTCCTACTCTGGTGAACTTCCGAGCCCGGATTAATCCAAAGCAGGAACCAAGCGTTACTGAGTTGCAAAACTCAAGCTGTAAAAGAAGGGGCTGCCTAGGCAGCCCCTTCGTTTTATGTGAACCGGTTCAATGTCACCAGGTGTTGCTTTGAACTGAATCAGCTCATGCATGTCAGAACGAATCCTGTCTTTCCTGATAAACCACCCATGCGAATTCCGAGAAGTTCAAAACCATGAAACTGACCAAAAACCTGCCTGCCGCAATTTCCAGCGTGTTTGTTCTGATGTTTGCCGTAACCCTTGCAGAGGCGCAGGTGATGGCGCCCAACGTCAGCACGCCCGACGTGGACAAGAATGATCCCAACCAGGTTTTGGTATACCAGGGCGACGCGGTGTTGACCCAAAATGAAATCGACGCTGCCTTCAATGAAATTCCTGAGCATCTTCGGCTGGCCTTCATCCGCGATGGTGCGAAAGTTGACCAGTTGGCAAAAAGCCTGCTGGAAGCAAAAATGTTGAGTAATGATGCAGTTGCCCACGGCTTGACGGACGAGCCTTTGGTCGTCGCCGCGATGCAGATGGCTGCAACTCGGGAACTGGCCAAAATCTGGACCAAGAGAATTCCCGAAATGGCGCCTGATGCCGATTTCGAAGCCATGGCAAAAGAAGATTACCTGGCAAACCCGAAAAACTACGACAAAAGCGCTTCCATCGATATCACCCAGATCCTGATCAGCACCGACGATCGCAGCCTGCCGGAAGCAGAGGAAATTGCGCGCGACCTGAAGGCCAAACTGGATGCAGAGCCTGAAATGTTCCAGAGGTTTGTGGCACTGTATTCAGATGATGATTCGAAATTGACCACCTTTGGCCAGCTGAAAAAAGTAACCAGGGGAAAAATGGTTCCACCCTTTGAACAAGTCGCATTTGCCATGGAGACTGTGGGTGAAATCAGCGAACCGGTTACCACGCAGTATGGTGTTCACCTGATCCGCCTGGATGCGATGAACAGCGCAGGAATTCCTCCATTCGAGGAGGTTCGAGAAGAGGCCGTCCAGAAGCAGAAGCGCGAGTACCAGCAGTCTTACCTGCGTAAATACCTCAGCAAGCTGTTCAGCGAACCTGCAGTTTTCCCGGAAGGGTCGGTGGAAATCATGGCCAGAAGGCACTTTGGCGAAAATCTTGAGCTGGCGCCGGTTTTCAAGGAAGATCCTGCGGACTGAGGGGCCCACCCGTGCTGCCGGGAATCCGCCTGATTGATCCGATCAGTGTTCATTCCAGCGTACAATACGCCGTGTGAATCAATTCAATTCGGTCATATTCCTGCAGCTGGTATCACGCAGTATTCGCACTGAATACCTGGAAAACGTTACCGGCTTTGCATGGCTGATTCTGCAGCCCCTGCTGATGTTGGCTGTCTACGCATTTGTGTTTTCAACCATTTTCCAGGCGAGAGTACCGGATGC
>CBFGWJ010000022.1:0-13167 GCA_965652335.1 uncultured Gammaproteobacteria bacterium
CTGGGCATGCTGGTGGAACAGGCGGCGCTGTCATTTGAAATCTGGACCGGCTTCAAGCCTGTAACATTTGAAGTGTTGATGGGATTGCGCCAGCAACTGGCGGCCTGAGCAAGGCGACAAGCAGTAATCCCGGAACTTTGCTGAATCCGGTCATCAAAGTGCGCAGGCCCATTATTGAACTCGGGCCAGGCCCGCCCAGATTAATCTTCCCGCTGAAACAGGTGGACTCATCGGCTTCCTTGGGACGATTCTCCAGCAATAGGGCCGCTGATCGGCCCATGGCCAGAGTGCGCTTCGCCGGAGTTGCGCGAGGACGATTCGAGCAGGGTCAGCAACCCGGTCAGAAGCTGCTCGGGAGACGGTGGACACCCTGCAATCGCAAGGTCAATGGGCACCGTGCCACCGATGCCTCCGGCGACCGCATAGCTTCCCGCGAACACACCGCCATGGATGGCGCATTCGCCAACGGCGACCACCCACTTCGGATCCGGCGTCGCGGCACAGGTGCGGGAAAGCGCAGTCTGCATGTTGAATGTCAGCGGCCCGGTAACCAGCAACACATCGGCATGCCTTGGCGACGCCACAAAACGGATGCCGAACCGTTCGAGATCGTAGATCGCGTTGTTCAGCGCATGGACCTCGAGTTCGCAGCCGTTGCACGAGCCTGCATCCACTTCGCGAATGGACAGGCTGCGCCCGAGGCGCCGTCGCGCAGCGATATCAACCCGTTCAGCCAGTGCCGCGATCCCGGCTTCATCCAGCCCGGGCGCAGCTTCCGTCACCGGGCGTTTGATCAGGCTTTGGAACAGTAGTTTGCGCATGAACGCACCTCAAACTCTCCGGGCTCAGCCATCATGGCCGGAGTAGGAGCAATTGAACGATTTGTTGCACAGGGGAAAATCAGCAACGATGTTACCCTCGACGACCACCTCCAGCAGCGGCCACTGGAACCACGATGGATCGCGCATATGGCAGCGTCCGATTCGGCCGCTTGCATCCAGCCGGACCCAGGCAAAAATATCGCCGCGAAAGCCTTCGACCAGCGCTGCGCCTTCGCTGACGGCGCCCAAGCTCGCACTGCCAATGTCTGTGGCATTAGCCCCTTCGAACAACTGGGGCAATCGATGGAGGATCTGGCGGATTATCGCGATGCTTTCCCCGACTTCAAGGATTCGGATCCAGACCCGGTCATTGACATCGCCATCCTGGCGCACCGGGACCTCAAAGGTCAACGCATCGTAAGGCGCGTAAGGGAGTTCCCGCCGCACATCAAAAGACCGGCCGGAAGCGCGCCCGACAAAGCCTCCGGCAGCAAACCGGGTCGCAAGCTCAGCGCTGAGCCGGCCGGTGCCTACCGTGCGATCCTGCAACGACGGGGTGTTGTCGTACAGCTCTATCAGGGGTGGAAACCTGAGTCCCAGTTCGGTGATGAGATGCGCTATCGCGGCGATGCCTTCGGCGCGCAGATTTGTAGCCACTCCGCCGGGTACGACACAGTCCATCATCAGGCGATGCCCGAAGGCGAGACGGCAGGCGCGCAGCACGTGTTCGCGCAGCACGCCGCAGTGCGCATGCATCAAAGCAAACGCGGCATCGTTGCAGATCGCGCCGATGTCGCCCAGGTGATTGGCGATCCGTTCCAGTTCGGCCATCAGCGCGCGCTGCCATTGCGCACGTTCCGGAACCACGACACCGAGGGCGGCTTCGACCGCGCGCGCGAATGCGAGGGACGCCGCCACCGTGCTGTCACCGGACAGGCGAGCCGCCAATTGCGCGCCGCGCATGATATCGGCGCCCACCCACAGCGACTCAATGCCCTTGTGCACGTATCCGAGCCGCTCCTCCAGGCGCACCACAGCCTCGCCGTTGACGGAAAAGCGGAAGTGCCCGGGTTCAATGATCCCGGCATGGACCGGCCCCACCGCGATCCGGTGCACACCGGCTCCATCCGCGGCCAGGAAGGGATAAGGTTCCGCCGGCGCGGTCTGCAGTGGATTGGCCGAAAGAGGCCGGGTCTGCTCCCAACAGCCGTGGTCCAGCCACGGGCGCGGGTCGGGTGAAGATTCCGGCACAAGACCATACAGGTCGTGGATAGTGCGCTCAAGGCGAATGGCCGGGGCATGGTGGCGGCCGATGGAGGGAAATGTTTGCTCCGGGCACGGCAGCGTGACGACGGCGGTGGATCGGTCGCCCATGTCCAGCAGCGCAATGTGAACCGCGTGCGGCTCTGCCCAGTGCGCCAACAGCGACCATTGCGGGTTGTGCGCCAGTTCAACGGCCAGTGACTCCCAGGTGGCGGAATCGACTACGACGCGCTGCAGGGGTGCGTCACCGAAACCCTGGCTTGCATGCCCGGTCAGCGTGATCAATCGAAGGTTTTCGGTCGACATGATCATCCCAGCAGCACCGCAATGGACTGGAACCAATGCACCAGTGCGGGCGGCAGGTAAATGCCTGCTGTAAGCACCAGGGCAAGATGCACAAACAGCGGCAGGAAAGATGCCTTGCTGGGCTCGTCATTCCCGCCGGGCTCGCCGAAGGCCACCGCATTGAGTTGGCGCAGCAACCCGCCAAACCCGGTCAACAGGCCGGCGACCAGGGCAATGGCCAGCCAGGGGCTTTTCGCCATGGTGGAAGTCACGATGAGGAATTCGCTCATGAAGATGCCCATTGGTGGCAATCCGGCCAGCGCCAGCACGCCGATCACCAGGCCCCAACCCAACAATGGGTGCGACTTGGTCAAGCCGCGAATCTCTTCGATCCGCTGCGTGCCCTTGATCTGCGCGATGTGGCCAACCGCGTAGAACACCGCCGACTTGGTCAGGCTGTGCATGGTCATGTGCAGCAGGCCGGCGAAATTGGCCAGCGGACCGCCGATGCCGAATGCGAAGGTGATGATGCCCATGTGCTCGATGGATGAGTAACCGAACAGGCGCTTGATGTCACGCCGCCGGTACAGCATGAACGCGCCGAATATCAGCGATGCCAGCCCCATGGCGATCATCAGCGGGCCTGGTGCCACGGCCCCTGCGTTGCCGGCCATCAGCATCTTGAACCGCAGCACGGCATACAGCGCCACGTTCAGCAGCAGGCCGGACAACACGGCCGAGATGGGCGTCGGGCCTTCGGCATGCGCGTCCGGCAGCCAGCCATGCACCGGCACGAGGCCCACCTTGGTGCCGTAGCCCAGCAGCAGGAAGACGAACGCAAGGTTCAATATCGACGGATCAAAGGTGGCGACCTGACCCATGAGATTGGTCCAGGCCATGGTCTGCAGGCCTTCACCGAGCACCGGCAGGGCGGCCACGTAAACGAGGGTGGTGCCGAACAGGGCCAGTGCAATGCCCAGGCTGCCCAGGATGAAATATTTCCATGCGGCTTCGAGTGCCTGGTGGGTGCGGTACAGGCCGACCATGATCACCGTGGTCAGCGTTGCCAGTTCCACGGCTACCCACATCAGGCCGATGTTGTTGGAAACCAGCGCGAGGTTCATGCCGAACATCATGGCCTGGAACATGGCATGGTAAAAACGGATATGCGTGCTGTTGAGCCGGCCACTGTCGATTTCGTGCCCGATGTAAGTCGCACTGAAAATGCTGGTGGTGAATCCGACAAAGGCGTTGACTACGATGAATACGATGTTCAGGTCGTCGATAAACAAAAGCGTGCCGGTCGCCGGCTTTTCGAGCAGGAAGGAGGCTGCGCCCAGCAGGGTGAGCAGCGCGGCAATCGCATTGACTCGCGCCGAAAGCCGGTACCCCGGAATAAGTGCAAGAACTGCCGCCGCGATCAGCGGAGTTCCCAGCACCCCGAAATAGGGCATCCAGGCGCCGGGCATCAGTGCCTGTCTCCGCGCGACTCATGCATGGCGCCGAGGTCGACCGTATCAAAGCGTTCGCGGATGCGGAACAGGAACAGGCCGATGACGAAGAACGCAATCAATACCGAAAACGCGATGCTGATTTCGACCACGAACGGCATTCCCTGCGCGCCGCTGGCGGCAAGAATGAGGCCGTTCTCCAGCGACATGAAACCGATCACCTGGCTGACGGCATTGCGCCTCGTCACCATCATCAGCATGCCCAGCAGGATCACCGCAAGGGCAAACGCCAGGTCCTGGCGGCCGAGCGGGTCGACATCGGGTGTCACTTCCAGCATCAGCACAATGGACAAGGCCACCAGGCCAACGCCGACGAGCATCGTCACCCCGATGCCAACGACCAGCTCAACTTCGCGATGGATGTCGAGCCGGCGCACGATGCGTCGCAGGGCAGAGGGGATGAGGATGGCCTTGAGGCCCAGCGCAATCGTCGCTGTGATGTAGAGGGACGGCGCATCCTGCACCCAGGCTTGCCAGGCAACCGACATCGACAGAACGGCAGCATGCAGGGCAAACATATTGAGCAACGCGCCCATCCGGTCCTGGTACAGCAGCATGAAACTGACCAGGACCATGCCTCCCGCGAACAGGTGAGCGACGTCATAGGCCAGGGATTCGGTCACGATGTGCTTGCCATTTTCTGGTAACAGGCCACTTATAGGCTCCGCGTCACGAACATCAGGAGGGCGCCCAGCAAGGCAAGCATCAGTGAAATGCCCAGGAACTCCGGCACCCGGAACACACGCATTTTGGCGATGGTGGTCTCGAACAGGGCCAGCATCAGCCCGACGAGTGCGACCTTGGCCAGGAAGGTGGCAGCGCCGATGGCATGCTGCACCAGTGCCGAGCCCGGTGTAGCAAGCCCCCAGGGCATGAACACCGCCACGATCAACGAAACGTAAAGCAGCAGCTTCAAGGCGCTGGCCAGTTCGATCAAGGCGAGGTGGCGGCCCGAATACTCAAGCACCATCGCTTCATGCACCATGGTCAGTTCCAGGTGCGTGGCCGGGTTGTCGACCGGGATGCGCGCATTCTCAGCCAGCGCCACGATGATCAAAGCCACGAGCGCGAGTGCCAGCGATACCCGCAGCCCCACTTCCCCCGAAGACATGAATGCGGCGATCACCGAAAGCTGGGTTGAGCCCGCGATCAGTGCCAGAGTAAACGCGACGATAATCAGCGCCGGTTCGGCCAGTGAGGCAATCATGACTTCGCGACTGGAGCCGATGCCGCCGAAGCTGGTGCCGATATCCAGTCCTGCCAGCGCGGTGAAAAACCGGGCACTGCCGAGCAGGGCGACGATCACCAGCAGGTCCGCCGAGGTGCTGACGGGAAGTCCGGTCGCAAACGTGGGCACCAGCGAAGCGGCTGTCCAGGTTGCGGCAAAGATCAGGTAGGGGGCCGTTCGGAACAACCACGAAGCGTTGTCGGCGAGGACTACTTCCTTGCGCAGCAGTTTCAACAAATCACGGTAGGGTTGGAACACTGACGGCCCCTGGCGCTGTTGCAGCCGGGATTTGACCTTGCGCACGAAGCCAGTCATCAGCGGCGCAAGTGCGACCACGAGCACCATCTGGGAAATCTGGAGGAGTATTTCGATGATCATTGCCAGAATGCCAGCATGGTCAGGAGGCTTACCAGCGCGATGAATACCAGCCCGAGGTTTTGCCGGATGGTCAGGGATTGTGCGCCGTTCACCAGGTTGGCCACAAACTGGACAGCACGTGCAACCGGCAGGTAGATCGCGTCCCAGATCAGGTCGCTCACGCTGACGTGAAACCGCGCGGCACCGACATCGCCGGGTTGTGGCATCGTGACGTTTTCGCGCGCCTGGAACAGCAGCGTGCCGAATACCCTGCGGATCGGCTGCGCAAAACCGCCGGACGAGTATTGCAGCGCCGGGTCGGCATCGGGGTAACCACAGTCCCAGGCCGCTGAGCGGCGAAGTTTGCGGGATGCGAAGCGGTGGATGACAAAGGCGCCAGTTGAAGCCGCCAGGGCGGTGAACAGGAACAGGTAAAAGGCGTTGTAGGAACTGCGCGTCGCGTCGATGGGAACGATGGTCAGCCAGGATTGATCCGCCTGCAGTGGCATGAGCCCTCCGACGTACATCGCGGTGACAGGCGCAATCGCGTCGATCACGAAGCCCGGCAGGATGCCCGCGGCAATGCACAACCCAACCAGCAGCAGCATCGCCCCGCGCATGGCCGGATGCGCTTCGCGGGCGGCCTGCGTCGCGCTGGAGCGCGGCCGGCCCAGGAAAACCAGCCCGAAGGCCTTCACGAAGCAGGCCGCCGCGAGGGCGGCGGACAGTGCCAGCATGCCACCGATGGCCGGGATCAGGAACTTGAGGCCCCACACCGAAAGTTGCGGGCTGACCAGGATCGCCTGGAAGGTCAGCCACTCCGAGACGAATCCGTTGAGGGGCGGCAGCGCTGCTATGGCCATGGCCCCGATCAGGAAGGCAAACGCGGTAATGGGCAAGCGGTGGATCAGGCCGCCAAGTTGCTCCATGCTGCGCTCATGCGTGGTGGCGTGCACTGCGCCGGCGCCATAAAACAGCAGGCTCTTGAACAGCGAATGGTTGAATACGTGGAACAGCGCCGCGACGAAGGCGAGCGCCGCAGCCCAATGGATGCCGCCCGATTCGAACGCGAGTGCGAGGCCCAGCCCGATGAAAATGATCCCGACGTTTTCCACCGTGCTGTAAGCCAGCAGGCGCTTCAGGTCGTCCTGCAGGACGGCGTGCAGTACGCCCAGCAGCGCGGTGATGCCACCGATCGACAACAGCACCACGCTCCACCAGGTTTCCGGCGAACCGAGCAGGTCAAACACGATGCGGATGAATCCGTAGATCGCGACCTTGGTCATCACGCCGCTCATCAGTGCCGACACGTGGCTCGGCGCCGCAGGATGCGCAAGCGGAAGCCAGGCGTGCAGCGGCACCAGTCCGGCTTTCGACCCGCAGCCGATCAGCACCAGGCAGAAGATGATGCCGGTGCGTAACTGGTCGTGGTCAATCAGACGCATGTCGGCAAAGGCATAGCCCCCGACGGGGCCCGCGAACAGGCCGAATGCCAGCAACAGGGCCAGCGTGCCGAAGCCGGCCATGATCAGGTAGACGAAGCCGGCGAAGCGGTTGTTTGTTTCCTCATGATGTGCCATCACCAGCGCCCATGAGGACAAGGACATGAATTCCCAACTGATCAGGAAAGTGAAGGCATCGCCGGCGATCACTACCAGGTTCATGGCGGCGAGGAACACCGGAAAGATTGGCACTACGCGAGCCGGGTCGCTCTCGTGTTTGCCGTAGCCCAGGCCATACAGGCTGGCGGATACGCCGCCGAGGTTGACCACCAGAAGGAACATCGCGGCCAGCAGGTCGAGATTGAAGTGGGCGCCAATCCAGGGCAGGCCAATGGGCAAAACCTTCGCCTGGACCACGGCATCGGCACCTTGCAGCAGGAACCTGAGCGTGGCGCCCACGAGGATTACCGAAACGGCAAGGCTGAGCGCATAAACCAGCGTCGGTCCGGGTCGAGTGCGGGCGCAGAACGCGCCGGCAGTGCCAGTCGCCAGCAAGATGACGATGCCGAGCAGGATGACCTCGAGGGTGTTAATGCTGGCCATGGCAGCGTTCAGGATTTCATCCTCACGCCGCGTCCGCCGTCGGGGCTGGCGGAACCGGCGTCGATCAGTTCCACGCCCGCCTGGTCAAGCGCAGCAATAAGCTTCATCAGCGAATCGACATTGCCGCGGATCACGTCGGCGCTGGCCTCCATGCGCTGGATCGTTGGCAACGACAGCCCGGCAGCGCTGGCGAGGGTGCGCTGGTCGAGTCCGGCCAGTGCCCTGGCCGCACGGAGCTGAGAGGCAGTTATCATATTTTATGCTTAATAATTGATGTTTGAAGCATCATAAACGATGCTCATAACATATGTCCAGACAACCGAAATTCAGCTCCTGGGGACAGGTTATTGCCCCGGTTCAACTCAGCCATTGGTTTGATTGATGCATGGGCTTGAGTAGTCTGCTACGGGGCCCGGCGTTCGATCGTTGGTCAGTCAGAAACCTAAGGTTTTTTGAACAACTGGAGAGCTTTGAAACTGCGGAACATCAGCACCCCGCCTTGCAGGACCAGCAGCGCGGGCATAACCAGGATCAGGCTTTTCAGCCAGTACACCCAGGGCAGGCCGCTGGCTTCGCGTGAGCCTTCCTCGATGGCCCAGGAAGTAGCTACATAATTCCACGAAACGTAGACCAGGAATACACAGAATGGCAGCAGGAAAAACACCGTGCCCAGCAGGTTGACCCAGGCCTGGTGCCTGGACGACTTACCGCGGTAAAAAATATCCACGCGCACATGCTCATCGCGCTGCAGCGCCCAGGCAGCGGCCAGCATGAACACGCAGGCATGCAGGTAGACGATGCTTTCCTGCAGCCAGATCCAGCCCAGGTTGAAGGCATAGCGGCACACCACCACAAAAAACGTCACCAGCACCATGAGCAAGGTGAACCAGGCAACCGACCCACCGATCAGGGCGATGACGCGCGACACCCAATCCTGGTGGCTGGCCGTCGTGCTGTGCGCGGGTGCACCGGTGGTCGCCACAGGAATCAGTCCCACTCCTTGACTTTCCAGTACACCGGCTTGACCTGCTCCAGGTCATGCGTGGGCGAGGTTTCCAGGTTGCCGTCACCATCGCTGTCGATGTAGTAATACGGCACGCCTTTCTCCGGGGTCACCTTCACCATGTACACCACGCCGTTGCGGCTGTACTCTTCAATGCGTTTGCCTTCTTCATCGCGGATGGTGACCGTGGGTTCAACCTGTTCATCCTGCACCTTGGGCGGCAGGGGTGGTTCATCCTCGTTTGCCGGTACGTTCCCGTCCGCGCCCTGAGCGCCATCCTGGGGCGCGCTTTCCGCCTCGTCCCCGGGCTGGGCCACAGGTTCACGCTGCGGTGCATCTTCCGACGGAATCGCGGGTGGGCGTTCGAGATTGTCCTGGGCCGGCAAGGTCACTGGCAGCAGTGCCAACAGCAGCCAAAGCAGGCTTACGGCCACCCGTGAAGCAGGCGAGCGATTCACCGACGTCCAGCTCGAATTCATGACATTTCTCTCCTGCCGCATCTGCGCACTGGGTTAGACTCTGTATCTGATTGAATGATAGCAGACCGACACCGCATCCGAATCATTACAGATGGAAATGAAACCAAAATCCGTGCTTTATCTGGTAGACGGCTCGTCCTACATCTACCGCGCATTCCATGCCCTGCCCAACCTGACAAACAGCCACGGCGAGGCCACCGGTGCCATCCTGGGCGTGGCCAACATGCTGCGCCGGCTGCTGCAGGAGAACGATCCGCAGAATATTGCCATCGTATTTGACGCCAAGGGCAAGACATTCCGCCATGAGCGTTATCCCGAATACAAGGCCAACCGCCCGCCGATGCCTCCGGAACTGTCGAAGCAGGTGGAAGCCATACTGGATTTCGTCAAGCTGCTGGGCCTGCCGCTGCTGCAGGTGGAAGGCGTGGAAGCCGATGACGTGATCGGCACCCTCAGCCGCGAGGCGGAAGAACAGGGCATGGACTGCATCATTTCCACCGGCGACAAAGACCTGGCCCAACTGGTTACGGAGCACACGCAACTGGTCAACACCATGACGGATGAGCACCTCGACCAGGCCGGTGTTCTGGAAAAGTTCGGCGTGCGGCCAGACCAGATCATCGACTTCCTGTCGCTCACCGGCGACAAATCGGACAACATTCCCGGTGTCGACAAGTGCGGCCCCAAAACCGCGGTGAAGTGGCTGGAACAATACGAAACCCTGGATGGCGTGATCGAACATGCCGGTGACATCGGCGGCAAGATAGGCGAAAACCTGCGGGCCGCGCTGGACACCCTGCCGCTGTCGCGCGAACTGGTGACCATCAAGCGCGAGCTGGATCTCGAATTTTCGCCCTCCGACCTGCGGCGCGGCGAGGTGGACGAAGACGGGCTGCGCAATGTGCTGGAAAAGTACGAATTCAGCAGTTGGCTGAAAGAACTGGGCACGCATGAAAAAGACCAGGCTGCGGCCGACGCCGCAAACTACCACACGGTGCTGGAAATGGACCGGCTTGACGAGCTGTTGCAGCAGCTGGAAAAAGCCGAACTGTTCGCCGTCGACACCGAAACCACCAGCCTGGACCCCATGCAGGCGGAACTGGTGGGCTTCAGTTTCGCCATTCGCGAGGGCGAGGCCTGGTACGTGCCGGTGGGCCACGACTATCCCGGCACGCCACAGCAGCTGGAACTTGACAGGGTACTGGGCAAACTCGGGCCGCTGCTGGAAAGTGAAAAGCACAAAAAAGTGGGCCAGCACATCAAGTACGACATGAACGTGCTGTCGAACTACGACATCGCCGTTCGAGGTGTGGCTTTCGACACCATGCTGGAATCCTATGTGCTGAACTCCACCGCCAGCCGGCACGACATGGATTCGCTGGCGCTGAAATACCTCAGCCGCCAGACGGTGCATTACGAAGACATCGCCGGCAAGGGCGCCAAGCAGATTTCCTTCAGCCAGGTGCCGCTGGAGCAGGCCAGCCATTATGCCGCCGAGGACGCGGATGTCACCCTGCAACTGCACCAGCACCTGTGGCCGCGGCTGCAGGCTGAGCCCAGTCTGGCCAGCGTGTTGCAGGACATCGAAATCCCCCTGATCCCGGTGCTGGCGCGCATGGAGCAGCGCGGCGTGCTGATCGACGGCGATCTGCTGAAGAAGCAGAGCAAGGAAATGGCCGAACAGATCCAGCAACTGGAAAAGGAAGCGCACAAGGAAGCCGGCGGACCGTTCAACCTGGCATCCCCGGCGCAGCTGCAGAAAATTCTCTTTGAGGAACTCAAACTGCCGGTCATCCGCAAGACTCCCAAGGGCCAACCCTCTACGGCCGAGGATGTGCTGCAGGAACTGGCGGACGAATACCAGCTGCCCAGCCTGATCCTCGAGCATCGCTCGCTGTCCAAGCTGCGCTCCACCTACACCGACAAGTTGCCCGAGCAGATCAACCCGAAAACCGGCCGCGTGCACACCTCCTACCACCAGGCCGTGGCGGCCACCGGGCGGTTGTCATCCACCGACCCGAACCTGCAGAACATCCCGATACGGACGCCATTGGGACGGCGCATCCGCCAGGCGTTTATCGCCCCGCCCGGGCAACTGATCCTGGCCTGCGACTATTCGCAGATCGAGCTCAGGATAATGGCACATCTGTCCGGCGACGAGGGTTTGCTGGCAGCCTTCAAATCCGGCGTGGATGTGCACCGCTCCACCGCGGCTGAAGTGTTTGGCGTTGAATACGATGCGGTGGATGCCGACCAGCGTCGCGCCGCCAAGGCCATCAATTTCGGCCTGATGTACGGCATGTCGGCATTTGGCCTGGCCAGGCAGCTGGGCATCGGCCGGCAGGAAGCCCAGGCCTACATGGATACCTATTTCCTGCGGTACCCGGGCGTGCACGAGTACATGGAAAATACGCGCGAAAAAGCGCGCAATGACGGTTATGTGGAAACCCTGTTCGGCCGCCGCCTGTACCTGCCGGACATCACCGCCTCCAACATGCAACGCCGCCAGGGCGCCGAACGCGCGGCCATCAACGCGCCCATGCAGGGCACGGCGGCCGACATCATCAAACGCGCCATGATCAGCGTGGATCGCTGGCTGCAGGAAGAAAAGCCGAATGCTTGTCTGATCATGCAGGTGCATGACGAACTGGTGCTTGAGGTGGCCGAGGATGAACTCGACAACGTTCGGGCAGCCGTGGTTGGGCGCATGACCGATGCCGCCGACCTGGAAGTGCCACTGGTGGTGGATTCCGGCCACGGCAAGGATTGGGACACGGCCCATTGATGTCACGCAGTCAAGACTTGCCACCGGGCGCGCGCACATGTCCTGGTTGAAACGAGCTGCCTTCTGGGGCTGTTTGCCCGTTGCCGCCTGGCAGGGCCTGAACTTGCGCAAGACTGCCCTGCGCCTTCCACCGCCACCGGGCAATACCCATGGAATTTCCGGCCAAACCGCGCAGAACCGCTTCAGAAAACCCTTGCGGCTGCTGGCGCTGGGCGATTCCATCATCGCCGGCATCGGTGCGGATCACCAGCAGCACGCGCTGCCCGCGCAATTGGCGCTGTCGCTGGGGCGACTCAGCGGCCAGGCCGTATCGTGGGAAGCCCTGGGCCGAAGTGGCGCCAGCAGCACCGACCTGCTGGAAATGCTGCCGAGCCTGCAGGAACCCGCACCCGACCTGGTGCTGGTTTCCATCGGCGTCAATGACGTAACCGGGTTGACCTCCGCCGGTCGCTGGCAATCCAACCTGCAGCAACTCTGCCAGCGCATGGGCTCACGCTGGCCCGCGGCGCTGGTGGTGTTCTGCGGCCTGCCTCCCATGGAGAAATTTCCCCTGCCGCCGCAACCCCTGCGGTATTGCCTCGGGCTGCGTGCCGCAGAACTGGATCGCATTGCCGCCGAACTGATCGACACGCAGGCGGGCATGCTGCATATTCCGGTTCAGATCAACCCGGCGGAGCATGATTTCTGTGCTGACGGCTTTCATCCTTCGGGCAGCGCCTACCGGATCTGGGGCCAACGAGTGGCCGAACACATCGCATCACGATATCCCAACAAGGCAGGAAGACCCGCTGCGTGACACCGACGGCCTCGAACACTCCCTCCAGATGCCTCCGGGGATTGATCGTCGCCTTCTCCGTCATGCTGCTGGCCGGCTGTTCTTCACTGGGAACTGTGCCGGGTCAAACCCGGGAATTGGATGATCTCATGGACAACATCACCGTCATCGCCCATCGGGGCGCCTCCGGCTACCTTCCGGAACATACCCTGGAAGGCGCCGCCATGGCCCATGCCATGGGTGTGGATTACGTGGAGCAGGACGTGGTGTTGACCCGCGACGACGTGCTGATCGTGCTGCACGACCTCCACCTCGACGCCGTCACCGACGTGGCCGAACACTATCCGGGACGCGCTCGGGCGGACGGGCGTCACTACGCGATCGACTTCACGCTGGAGGAAATTCGCCGCCTGCGCGTACACGAACGGACTGGCCCCGATGGAGCGCCGGTTTTTCCGGACCGCTTCCCGCACGAGTCGGAAATGTTCCGCGTGCCGACGCTGGAAGAGGAGATCAACCTGATAGAGGGGCTGAACCGCTCAACCGGTCGCAATGTCGGGCTGTACATCGAACCCAAGGCTCCGGCCTGGCACCAGGCGGAAGGCAAGGACCTGA
>CBFGWJ010000023.1:0-13167 GCA_965652335.1 uncultured Gammaproteobacteria bacterium
TCCACCAGAGTTGGCGCCTGGTTATAGGGATTGAGCTCCGCCAGGTCCTCGGCAGCCGACGCATCTTCGGAAATATTGACGATTTCCACATTGATGCCCTTCTCTGCCAGTACAAACCTGACCCGGTGACAATCGAGACCCGCTTCAGATGAGTAAAGCGCCATGGTGGAACGCCCTCGCGCTGATACTGCCACGGTATTCTCCCTGTTAGTCCGGTTGATGGTTAAGCGCAGCCATCAATGATGGCACGGAATCAATGTACATCGCGCCAGTATTCTACTTTGAGCAAATAGGCGATGAAGGCGAATATGGTCAGAAACAGCATGACCCAGATACCGATGGACTTGCGTTTCAGCTCGGCGGGCTCACTGAGATAATCGAGAAAAGTAACCAGTTCCCTGACCGTGGTTTCATACTCTTCCGGGGACTGCAAACCTTCGCTGGCCAACACCAGGTGGTCAACCACCTCGATGTTGCCGTCGCTGGCGTACACCGGTTTCTGGATACCCTGCAGCTGCCACATGACATGTGGCATGGATGCATTGGGCAGCACCAGGTTGTTCCAGCCACCGTTCTCATCCTGGTAGAAACTCTTGAGATAAGTGAACAACCAGTCATTGCCGCGTGAACGGGCAACCAGTGTGAGATCAGGCGGCGCCTTGCTAAGCCACTGGGTTGCATCCGCAGGACGCATGGCGATAGTCATGGTGTCGCCGATTTTGGCATTGGAAAACACCAGGTTTTCCATCACCTGCTCTTCAGTCAGGTTGAGGTCTTCGGACAGCCGGTTGTAACGCATGTACTGGGCGCTGTGGCAGGACATGCAGTAGTTCACAAACCACTTGGCGCCATTTTGTACTGCGGCCATGTCACGCACATTGACTTGGGAGTGCTCGAGATGAGCGCCGCCTCCAGCAGCCGCCAACCCGGTGGACATACCTGCCGCAAGCAGCCCGCCAAACAGAATGAGTGCAAACTTTTTCATCAGTGGGTCACCCGCTCAGGTACCGGCTTGGTTCTCTCTTTCGGACTGAGGAAGAACAGCAGGATGAAGAAGGCAAAATAAACAAAGGTCCAGATGCGCATTTCGATGGTCTGCGCGTGAGTGCCTTCCGCCATGCCCAGCATTCCCAGGCGGATGAAGGCAATCACGAACAGCGTGAGCATGATCTTGTACTGCCAGCCGCGATAACGGATGGACTTGACCGGCGACCGATCCAGCCAGGGCAGGAAAAACAGGATGGCCACGGAAGCACCCATCAGCATGACGCCCATCAGTTTGTCGGGCACCGCTTTGAGGATGGCGTAGAACGGCGTGAAATACCACACCGGCTTGATATGCACCGGCGTTACCAGCGGATCGGCCGGAACGAAGTTGTCGTGCTCCAGGAACAGTCCGCCGGCCTCGGGCCAGAAGAAAAGGATAAAGGCAAATACCAGCAGGAACATGGCCACGCCAAAAATATCCTTCACCGTGTAGTAGGGATGGAAGGGAATGCCGTCCAGCGGAATGCCGTTCTCATCCTTGTTCTGCTTGATTTCGATGCCATCGGGATTGTTGGAGCCGTTTTCACGCAATGCCACCAGGTGCAATACCACCAGCACCAGAAGGGCCATGGGGATGGCCACCACGTGCAGTGCAAAGAAGCGGTTCAGCGTGGCATCGGAAAGGAAGTAGTCACCCCGGATCCACTCGGTGAGAGGCTCACCGATGCCGGGTATGGCGCCAAACAGGTTGATGATCACCTGCGCACCCCAGTAAGACATCTGGCCCCAGGGCAATACATAACCCATGAAGGCTTCAGCCATCAGGGCCAGGTAGATGATCATGCCGAAAATCCACAGCAATTCACGCGGTTTCCGGTAGGAACCGTACAACAGCGCGCGGAACATGTGCAGGTAAATGACGATGAAGAAGAACGATGCGCCGGTTGAGTGCATATAGCGGATCAGCCAGCCCCATTCCACATCCCGCATGATGTACTCCACCGAGGCGAAGGCTTCCGCCGCCGATGGCTTGTAGTTCATGGTGAGGAAGATGCCGGTAACGATCTGCATCACCAGGACCAGCAGGGCCAGGGACCCCATGTAATACCAGAAGTTGAAATTCTTCGGGGCGTAGTAGCCCGTCATGGTGTTCTGGTAAAACTTGGTTACCGGCAGGCGTTCGTCCAGCCAGGCCATGAAGGCGCCGGCTTTCTTGGAAAATGTGCTCGCAGGCTTGGCCATCAGGCAACTCCCTCAGGACTGACACCGATCAACAGGGTCTTGTCATCGATATAGCTGTAAGGCGGTATGCGCAAATTGGTGGGTGCCGGCACGCCTTTGTACACCCGCCCCGCCATATCAAACTTGGACTTGTGGCAGGGGCAGAAAAAGCCACCCTTCCAGTCATCGTCAAACGGCTCGGGGCCAACCGTTGGAATCACCTGCGGCACGCATCCAAGGTGAGTACAGTGCATGTTGACTACCAGGTATTCCTCATTAAGCGCCCGCCCTTCATTCTGGGCAAATGAAGGCTGCTCGGACTCCTGGGATGACGGATCGCGCAGGCGATCATCCAGGGCCGGTAACAACTCGAGTACTTTCTGGCTGCGGCGCAGAATGCCGATGGTCTGGCCTCGCCATTGCACTTTCATGATCTGGCCGGGTTCCAGGCCTTCAATGTTCACCTGCACCGGTGCGCCAATGGCTTGCGCCTTGGCACTGGGTTTCCATGATTCCAGGAAAGGTATTGCAGCAATTCCCACTCCTGTGGCGCCTACGACCGAGGTCGTGGCGATCAGGAACCGGCGCCGCCCGTTGTTCACGCCATCAGTTGGCATCTGTTTTTATCTCCAGCTGGAGGGTTTCCCTGCGGGGTTTGCGTCGAATATGACAGGCTATACAGCGGATCATGGCGTACTTGTTACAACCAAGCTGAATTTCCGGCCATCCAAAAGCGGTATTTTATCCGAAAGCCGTCATGCGAAACAACGCATTTGCGGATAGAATCAGCAATCGACTTCCCGGCTGGCCATTTATGTGGCCACCAATCGGCTCAAATCCGGCCGCCCACGAATACGCTCATGAATAAATTCACACAAATTGCCGGTTTCCTGTTAAGAGCCCTGGTGGCTGGCCTGGCAGCTGCTTTCGTGGTGCTGTATTTCTGGCCACAGGTAAACAAACCGGTTACACCATCCGCAACGGATCAGCCGGCGAATTCCCGGACAGAGGCCGTATACCAGAATGGCCCGTTTTCCTATGCTGACGCAGTGGACCTGGCCGCACCCGCCGTGGTCAGTATTTACACCACTTCGCTGGATCCGCAGCCGGTTGATGCCGAAACCCGGCAGATGCTGGGGCAGCGCATGCTTTACCGAATGCGGCGTGACATGGGCTCAGGCGTTATTGTCAGCACCGATGGTTACATCCTGACCAACCATCATGTGGTCAGCTCCGCCCAGAACATCAAGGTCGGGCTGTGGGACCAGCGCATCGCGCAGGCCCAGGTAGTGGGTTCCGACCCGCAAACCGACCTGGCGGTACTGAAAATCAACCTGGCAGGCCTGCCCACCATTCCGTTCAGGGATACCCAGCCGGTGCGCGTGGGGGATGTCGTGCTGGCCATCGGCAATGCACTCGGATTGAGCCATACCGTCACCATGGGCATCGTCAGCGCCACCGGCCGCAACACCCTGGACACATTTGCCTTTGAAGGTTTCATCCAGACAGATGCCGCCATCAACGCCGGCAACAGCGGCGGAGCGCTGATCAACGCCCGTGGCGAACTGATTGGCATCAACACGCGCCATCTGGGTGGAGTCACCGGAGCCCAGAACATCGGGTTTGCTATTCCGATCACCACCGCCCAGGAAGTGATGAAGCAGATCATCGATTACGGCTCGGTGCGGCGCGGCTGGCTGGGTGCCTGGCTCAGTGATCTGGCTCCTGGCAGCGGCATCAATGATGACAACAGTCCCACCGGCCTGGTGGTGCAGAAAGTCTTTCGTGAAGGCCCCGCCTGGCAGGCCGGAATCCGCCAGGGCGATGTCATCATCAGCCTGAACGGTGAGCCGGTCCGTGAAAACCTGGCGTTCGAGCTGAAAATTTCCTCGTTTCTGCCGGGAACGAAAGTGGAGCTCGAAGTCAGCCGCGGTGGCCAGACATTCCAGACCTACGCCACGCTCATCCAGCAGCCGCCAATGGAATGAGCCCTCTCCCCTGCCCCTTTCAGGCAATGTGCCCAGGCAATAGGCTCAGGATATAGACTCAGGCACGCGGCAGGGTAACGCCCCTCTGGCCCTGGTACTTTCCGGCCCGGTCGGCATACGACATCTCGCAGGGCTCATCGGATTCGAAAAACAGGAACTGCGCCACACCCTCATTGGCGTAAATCTTCGCCGGCAAGGGTGTGGTGTTGGAAAACTCCAGCGTGACGTGCCCTTCCCACTCCGGCTCCAGCGGCGTGACATTGACAATGATGCCGCAGCGCGCATAAGTCGATTTGCCCAGGCAAATGGTCAGCACGTTGCGTGGAATGCGGAAGTACTCCACCGTGTGCGCCAACGCAAAGGAATTGGGCGGGATGATGCAGAAATCGGCGGTGAAATCGACAAAACTGCTGGAATCAAAATTCTTTGGGTCCACCACCGCGGAATTGATGTTGGTGAAAATCTTGAATTCACGCGCACAGCGAACATCGTAACCATAGCTTGACGTGCCATAGGAAATCAGGCTGTGCCCTTCTGGGCTGCGGCGCACCTGGCCTGGCTCAAAAGGTTCGATCATACGGTGTTGTTCCGCCATGCGGCGGATCCAGCGGTCTGATTTGATGCTCAAGCAGGTCTCCGTTGTGTTTCGAGGCTGCGGGGATTTCCCCGGTTCAGCGGTTTTCCACATTGATGGTTGGCAGGTTCAGGTCCAGCGAACGCGGCTTCTGCGAAAGTTCGATGGCCACACGCCGGGCGCAATCGAGGTAACTGGCGGTTATTTCAGAGTCTGGAGCGGCTACCACGGTCGGTTTGCCTTCATCCAAATCAGCGCGGATGCGCAGGGCCAGAGGCAGCTGGCCCAGCAGTGGCAGGTTGAAATCGGCCGACATGCTGGCGCCGCCACCACTGCCAAAGATGGCTTCTTCATGGCCGCACTGGCTACAGATATGCGTGCTCATGTTTTCCACCACGCCAAGCACGGTCATGTTGACCTTGCGGAACATCTGCACCGCCTTGCGCGCGTCCAGCAGGGCGATATCCTGCGGTGTGGTTACGACCACGCAGCCGCTGACAGGCACCTTCTGCGCCAGCGTCAGCTGGATATCGCCGGTGCCAGGCGGAAGGTCGATGATCAGGTAGTCCAGGCCCTGCCAGTTGGTTTCGCCCAGCAATTGTTGCAAAGCCGAGGTCACCATCGGGCCACGCCAGATCATCGGTGTGTCCTCTTCCACCATGAACCCTATGGACATGACCTGCAGGCCGTGTGCGCGTTGCGGAATGATGCGTTTGCCATCCGTTTCGGGGCGGCCGGAAACGCCCAGCATGCGCGGAATGCTGGGGCCATAGATATCGGCGTCGAGGATACCAACCCGGGCACCGTCAGCCCGCAAGGCCAGCGCCAGGTTGACGGCCGTGGCTGATTTGCCCACGCCCCCCTTGCCCGAGCCCACCGCGATGATGTTCCTGATTTCCGGCATGGGTTTGAGCTCGCCCTGTACTTTGTGCGTCATCACGCGCCAATCCAGGTTGACAGCGGCTGTCGTGATGCAGGAGTCCGCCTCAAGTGCCGCGCGAACCTGCTCCTGCAGCCCGTCTTGGCGGGCGCCCAGTGGATACGGGGCACGCAGGTCGACAGCCACGCGGTCATCGGCGATGGCTACGCCGCGCACCCAACCCAGGCTGACGATATCCTGCCCGGCCAGGGGGTCCTGCACTCCGGCCAGGATGGACCTGACCCGCTCTTCACTCAAACTCGACATCGGTATTCCGGACTTGCATGGTTAGGGGAAGCGCATTGTAGCCGCTAAGCCAGGGCATGACAGCAGCGCGGCACAACTTTCCCGGCGCCAGGGGGAAATAATCTGGCTGTGGAAACACGGCGCATGCTTGGGCCCTGCCATGGCGCCATGACATAATTCGCCATTACCCATCGAAAGTATCACTCCATGAGCCAAAAACGACGACAAATCCTGCTGACCAGCGCCCTGCCCTATGCCAACGGTGCCATCCACCTGGGGCACATGCTGGAATATGTTCAAACCGACATCTGGGCCCGTTTCCAGCGCGCACAGGGCCACGAATGCTATTTCGCCTGGGCGGACGATGCCCACGGCACACCCGTCATGCTGTGGGCGCGCGCCGAAGGTAAATCCCCCGAGGAACTGATCGACCGGATGAACGCGGAACACAAGCAGGATTTCCGCGACTTCGGCATCAGCTTCGACAACTATTCATCAACCCACAGCGACCACAACCGTGAACTGGTGGAGATGATTTATACCCGCCTGGATGCTGCAGGCCATATTGCCCGGCGCGAAATCAAGCAGCTGTATGACGAGCAGGAGAAGATGTTCCTGCCTGACCGTTTCATCCGCGGCACCTGCCCCAAGTGCGGCACCGCAGACCAGTACGGTGATTCCTGCGAAGCGTGCGGCAGCACCTATTCGCCCACCGACCTGCTCAATCCGAAATCGGCGGTTTCCGGCACCACGCCGGTGCTGCGTGATTCGGAACACTATTTTTTCAGGCTGGCTGATTTCGAATCCGCCCTGCAAACCTGGATGAATTCGGGTGCACTGCAGAGCGAGATCGCCAACAAGCTGCAGGAATGGTTCAGCGAAGGATTGCGCGATTGGGACATTTCACGCGATGCGCCCTATTTCGGTTTTCGCATTCCCGGCACCACGGACAAGTATTTTTACGTCTGGGTGGATGCTCCCGTAGGCTACCTGGCCAGCTTTCGCGAGTTGTGCGAACGCCAGGGAATGGATTTCGACCACTGGTGGAAGCCGGACTCAACCACCGAAGTGCATCATTTCATCGGCAAGGACATCGTCTATTTCCACACCCTGTTCTGGCCGGCCATGCTGATGGGCGCCGGATTGCGCACTCCCACCGCCGTTTACGCCCACGGGTTCCTGACCGTGGATGGCGCCAAGATGTCCAAGTCCCGCGGCACGTTCATACGCGCCCGTACCTACCTGGAGCACCTCGAACCCGATTACCTGCGCTATTACTTCGCCGCCAAGCTCGGGCCGGGCACCGGCGACATCGACCTCAACCTGGAGGATTTCGTACAGCGGGTGAATGCCGACGTGGTGGGCAAGGTGATCAATATCGCCAGCCGCTGTGCCGGGTTCATCCAGCGCAAATTTGACAACCAACTGGCCACTGAGCTTCCGGAGCCTGAGCTGTACCAGCAGTTTGTGGCTGAGCGAACCGCGATTGCCGCTGATTTCGAAGGACGCAATTACCAGTCGGCTGTGCGCCGCATCATGGCGCTGGCCGACCTGGCCAATCGTTATATCGATGAGCACAAGCCCTGGGTGCTGTCCAAACAGGAAGGGCGCGAAGCGGAAGTACAGGCGGTATGCACCCAGGGTATCAACCTGTTCCGTGTGCTGATGACCTACCTGGCGCCGGTGTTGCCGTTCACGGCCGGGCGCGCCAGCGCGTTCCTGAATGTTCCACTGAATGACTGGCAGGACATTGACCAGCCCTTGACCGGAGTTGAGGTGAACACCTTCCAGCCACTGCTGCAGCGGATAGATCCGGTAAAAATCCAGGCCATCATCGAAGCTTCGAAGTCCAGCCTGGGTGCCGGCCAGAAGGAGGAACAGCCTGTGGCGCAGGGCGACTTCGAACCCATCGCTGAAACCATTGACATCCAGGCCTTCCAGCAGGTCGACCTGCGCATCGCGCGAATTCTCAAGGCCGAAGCGGTGGCGGAAAGCAACAAACTGCTGCGGCTGGAACTGGATGTGGGCAATGGCCAACGGACCATTTTTTCCGGCATCCAGTCGGCCTACAAGCCGGAAGACATTGAAGGCAGGCTGACGGTGATCGTGGCCAACCTGCAACCACGGAAAATGCGGTTTGGTGTGTCTGAAGGCATGGTGCTGTGCGCCGGCTCGGATGAAGAGGGGTTGTTCCTGCTGGCGCCGGATGACGGCGCCAAACCCGGCATGCGCATCACCTGAGACGAGCACCAGAATGAACGCCGCCGTAATACCATGACAGAATACCTTCTGATTCTGGTCAGTACCGTTTTGGCGAACAATTTCGTACTGGTACGCTTTCTCGGGCTCTGCCCGTTCATGGGAGTCTCCAACAAGCTGGAAGGCGCCATCGGCATGTCGGTGGCCACGATGTTCGTGCTCACCTTGTCCTCAGTTTCCAGTTACCTGCTGGATCGCTACCTGCTGCAACCGCTGCAACTGGAGTACCTGCAAACCCTGGGTTTCATCCTGGTGATCGCGGTGACTGTTCAGCTGACAGAGATGGTGATGCGCAAATCCAGCCCCTTGCTGTACCGGATACTCGGCATATTCCTGCCCCTGATCACCACCAACTGCGCGGTGCTGGGCGTCGCCCTGCTGAACGTTCAGGAACAGCACAACCTGCTGCAATCGGCACTGTATGGATTCGGAGCCGCACTGGGATTCGGCCTGGTGCTGGTGTGTTTCTCGGCCATGCGCGAGCGGCTGGCTCATGCCGACATCCCGCTGCATTTTCGCGGCGCGCCGATCGGGCTGATCACAGCCGGGTTGATGGCGCTGGCCTTCATGGGTTTCACCGGGCTGGCCCGGCTGTGAGGCGAGCCCCGTGAGCGCGGACCTGTTCTGGACCATCGGCAGCATCAGTCTGCTGGCCCTGCTGCTCGGCCTGGGCCTGGGCTGGGCAGCCATCCGGTTTCGCGTCGAAGGCGACCCTGTGGCGGAGCAGATCAACCGAATCCTGCCGCAGACGCAATGTGGCCAGTGCGGATACCCGGGCTGTCGCCCATATGCGGAGGCAATCGCCAGCGGCGAGGCGGAAATCAACCAGTGCCCGCCTGGCGGACAGGCCGGCATCGAAGCCCTGGCAGACCTGCTGGGTCGCGAGCCATTGCCGTTGAATCCCGAAAACGGCCAGGAGAAACCGAAGACCGTGGCGTTGATTGACGAAGCGGTTTGTATCGGCTGTACACTGTGCATCCAGGCCTGCCCGGTGGACGCCATTCTCGGAGCCGCCAAGCAGATGCACACGGTTATTGAATCGGAATGCACCGGTTGCGACCTGTGCCTGCCGCCCTGCCCGGTCGACTGCATCACCATGGTGGTGCCTCCCGCGGCGATTGCCGGTTGGAAACCGCCACGACCCGCCATGCCCATCCAGGCTTCCGACCGGGCCGCCTGATGCGTTCATCCTTACGCGAACAAGCTGAAGCAGCCGGGCAGAGGCTGTACTCGTTTCATGGCGGACTGAAGCTGCGGCATAACAAGAAGATTTCCTGCCAGCAGCCGGTGCGCCACGGCCGCATGCCACCGCGCCTGTCTGTCCCGCTGCTGCAGCAGGTGGGCGAAGCGGCCAAACCACTGATCAAGGAAGGCCAGAACGTACTCAAGGGCGAAGTGATCGCTGAGTATGAGTTACCGCAACGCGGTTTTCTGCACGCGCCGACTTCGGGCACGGTCATGGCCATTGCGCGGCAACCGATTTCCCATCCCTCGGGGATGGACGGCAAAGCCATCATCATCAAGCCCGATGGCCGGGACCAGTGGTGTGATCTTCACCCGATTGCTGACTGGCAGAATGCCGGGCCCGGAGTATTGCGCCGGCGGCTGGCCGAAAGCGGCATCGTGGGCCTGGGTGGCGCCGTATTCCCGACGCCGGTCAAGGTGAACGATGCGCATGTCAAACAGATACACACCCTGATTCTGAACGGCGCCGAATGCGAGCCCTACATCAGCTGCGATGAAATGCTGATGCGGGAACAGGCCGGGCGGGTGGTTGCGGGCGCGGAAGTACTGCAGCGGGCTACCGGCGCCAAACATGTCATCATCGCCATCGAGGACCAGATGGGTGAAGTCTGGAACCGGCTGCAGGCCGCCATCGAAAAAGCGGGCAGCCGGCAAATCCGCCTGGTGAAAGTCACCACCATCTACCCGGAGGGCGGCGAACGGCAGCTCATCCAGGTGCTGACGGGCCTGGAGGTGCCAGAGGGACAGCGGCCCACGGATCTGGGGCTGCTGGTACAGAATGTCGCCACCGCAGCGGCAGCGGCGGATGCGGTGATTGAAGGCAAGCCGCTGGTCGAGCGGATCGTCACCGTTACCGGCAATGGCGTCAGGAATCCCGGCAACCTGCTGGCGCTGCTGGGCACGCCCATCAGTGAGCTGGTTGATCAGTGCGGTGGCTACCAGCAGGATGCCGCGCGACTGCTGCTGGGCGGGCCCATGATGGGTTACGCGCTGTCTTCGGACGCCAATCCGGTAATCAAGGCGGCCAACTGCATCCTGGTGCTCAGCAGTGGTGATATCGCCAATGAGCACCCGGAACTGCCCTGCATCCGTTGCGGTGAATGCGCGCGCGTTTGTCCAGCCAGGCTGCTGCCTCAGCAGTTGCAGTGGGATATACGCAGCAAGCTGCTTGACGATGCGGCGCAACACGGCCTGGCCGCCTGCATCGAATGCGGCTGCTGCGACTTCGTGTGCCCAAGCCACATTCCCCTGACCGAATGGTTCCGCTACGGCAAGGCCGAATGGCGCTCGCAACTCGAGGACCGGCAGGCTGCGCTGCATGCGCGGCAGCGTTTTGAGGCACGGGAGCAGCGGCTGGCCGTGGTCAAGCAGGAACGGCAACAGCGCCTGGAAGCCAAGAAGCATTCCTTGCAGGACGATGAAACGAGGCAGCAGAAAATCGCGGCAGCCATGCAAAGGGCGCGGCAAAAGCAGGCCGGCAAGCCCTCCAGTGGCGATGAGGGATCATCCTGATGAGCCGCAAGTTCCCCACCGCCGCGGCGCCGCACATTCCCCCCACCACGTCGGTAGCCGGTGTCATGCGGCAGGTGCTGCTGGCGCTGTTGCCGGGCATTGCCGCTCATTGCTGGTATTTCGGGCCCGGAATCCTGTTGCAGATCCTGCTGGCCGTGAGCTTCGCGCTCGGCTTTGAAGCCGCCATCCTCAAACTCCGCCGGCGCCCTGTGGCGGTCGCCTTGCGCGACTGCAGTGCCGTTGTTACCGCCGTGCTGTTTGCGCTTTGCCTGCCGCCGCTGGTGCCCTGGTGGATAGCCGCAGTGGGTATGTTTTTTGCCATCATCATGGCCAAGCACCTGTTTGGTGGCCTCGGGCACAACGTGTTCAACCCGGCCATGGTGGGTTACGTGGTCGCCCTGGTCTGTTTTCCCCAGCCCATGACGCAGTGGCTGCCGCCGGCAAGCCCCGGCAGCTGGTCCGTGGGCCTGTGGGACAGCGTTATCACCGTCGCCACGGGACATTTGCCCGCGGCGCTGCAATGGGACGCCATCAGCCAGGCGACACCGTTGGACACCCTGCGCACGGGCGTCAATTCCGGCCTTACGGTGGACGAAATCCGCGACTCGCCCCTGTTCGGTGATTTTGGCGGCCAGGGCTGGGAATGGATCGCCAACTGGTACGCGCTTGGTGGACTGTGGCTGATGTGGCGCCGCATCATTTCCTGGCAGGTGCCGGTTAGCATGATCGGCAGCGTGCTGGTGGCCGGGACGCTGGCCTACCTGGCGGATTCCGGCAGCAATCCCGTCCCGCTGCAGCACGTGTTTTCCGGAGCGCTGGTGCTGGGTGCGTTTTTTATCGCCACCGATCCGGTCAGTGGCTGCGCCAGCAATCGTGGCCGGCTGATCTTCGGCGCCGGCGTGGGCATTCTCACCCTGGTGATCCGCCGCTGGGGAGGCTATCCGGATGGGGTCGCTTTTGCCGTGCTGCTGATGAACATGGCAGCACCACTGATCGATCGTTACACCGTGCCTCGATACTATGGCAAATAAGCCTGCCAACGAGGCAAGCGGCGCTCCCTGGCGTAGTGCCCTGGCGCTGGGCCTGGTGGTTGTGCTTGGCACCGCGCTGCTGGCGGTGGTGCACGACCTGACCCGGGAGCGCATTGCTGACCAGGAACAGCGCGCGGTATTGCAGCAGTTGCAGCAGATCGTGCCGGCCGGCGACTATGACAATGATTTGCACCTGGATGTTTACCAGTTCCGCGACGATGCCCATTTTCCGCAGGGTCAACTCGTTACGGCCTATCGCGCCCGGCTCAATGGCGAACCGGTTGCCGTGATCCTGCGCTTTGCCGCCATGGACGGTTACAACGGACGCATCAACCTGCTGGCCGGTATCGATAACCAGGGGCAAGTGACCGGCGTGCGTGTGACTTCGCACAAGGAAACACCGGGCCTGGGCGATGGTATTGAGATCGAGCGTGGCAACTGGATTCGTTCGTTTGACGGCAAATCATTGCAACAGCCTGCCTTGCCCCAGTGGGCCGTGCGTCGCGATGGCGGCGTATTCGACCAGATGACCGGAGCTACCATCACGCCCCGTGCTGTAGTGAAAGCTGTGCGTCGCGCACTTGAATATTTTGAGGCTCACCGGAAAGAATTGTTTGCGACCCCGCCCGCCGAGAACCCGGATACCCCTGAAGCGAAGCCATGAACGTCCAACGTCAAACTGCCAACTACCGGCGGATTTTTGCCGATGGCTTGTGGCACCAAAATACCGGCCTGGTTGCCCTGCTGGGCCTGTGCCCGCTGCTGGCGGTCAGCAATACCGTCATCAATGCGCTGGGCCTGGGGTTGGCCACCCTGTTGACCCTGGTGTTGTCCAATGTCTGTGTCTCCCTGGCCCGGCCCGTGCTGCGGCCGGAGATCCGCATCCCCGCCTATGTGGTGATCATCGCCTCCGTGGTCACGGTGATCCAGTTGCTGATGCAGGCCTGGTTCCATGAGCTCTATCGCATCCTCGGCATTTTCATTCCGCTGATCGTTACCAACTGCGCCATCATCGGTCGCGCCGAGGCCTTCGCGGCGCGCAACAGGCCGCTGGCGGCGGCAGCCGACGGGCTGGCCACCGGACTGGGCTTCTGCCTGGCGCTGCTGGCGCTGGGCGTGCTGCGGGAATTGCTGGGCTTTGGAACGCTGCTGCGCCAGGCCGGGCTGATGTTTGGGCCCTGGGCC
>CBFGWJ010000024.1:0-12936 GCA_965652335.1 uncultured Gammaproteobacteria bacterium
TTTGCCATCGGCGCGGTGGCCGGCCTGGCGGGAGACCGCTGGAGCCTGGGCTTTGTGCGCGAGACGGAAATCCAGGTGGAAGCGCACCTGCAGCAACACCTGGACCGATTGCCGCCGGAAGACGCCCGCAGCCAGGCCATTCTCGACCAGATGAAAACCGACGAAGCGCAGCATGCGCGAATGGCGGAACAGGCTGGGGCCAGTGAGCTGCCCAGGCCGATCCGGTCGGCCATGGCGTTTACCGCCGGCATCATGAAGACGCTGGCGTACCGGATTTAATACCACGCGCGGAAGTCAAATGTCGGCAGCTTGGCTGCCTCCCACAGGCAGGAGCGAGCCACGCTGGCGACCGGGCCTCTGAGGTGGGCAGTATGGCTGCCTCTTACGGGGCAAATGCTACCCGGGGGTGTTTTTCAGCAACCGGCGCAACTCACCCAGGGTTTTGACATCACTGGCTTTCTTGCTGGCCGGATCTTCCGCATCGCGCCATGTGAGCAGCCAGCCTTTCAGGCTCATTTCATCCTGCAGCGGAAACTCGCTGCTGGAGTAATCCGCAACTCCATTGAGGCGCATGCGGCCCTGCTCCTCGGCACTGCCACTGGCGCCGCCGGTATTGAAAGTAAACCTCATGTCAAACCGGCGTTTGCTGTCACCCTCCGGTGCGAGCGTACCGGTAACTGACCACGGTGCCGGAAAGCCTCCGGCCGCGGTGCCCGTATCCAGGTTGATGTAATTGACCTCGTCGCTCACTTCGACTGTGCGCTTTTTTGTAACCGCGGCCGGCCCTTTGGGCTCGGAACGCTCCAGCAGGCGCAGCGCCAGCTGCATCATCAGCGCAGGCGCGTCATAGGAAACCAGCTCTTCGGCGTTCTCGTCATAGCCTGCGCTGAGTATCGCCCGGCCGGATACCAGCACGATGTCGCCGCTGGCCACTTCACCCGGCTCGCTGAGTTCTGAGCGGATCAGCAGGTCGCCGCATTGGCAGCGGAACAGCTCCCAGCTGGCGTGATAGCCATTGCCCGGGAAATCCACTTCCAGCCGCACCGAGGAAGGGTCTTTCCATTGGGTGCCTGCATCCAGCCCCGCGGCCTGCGTTGTTACACAGGCGAGACACAGCATCAAGCCAATAACCGCGAACCAACAATTGGCCACATTGCGACTCATCATGCTCACTCCCCAAACAATGCCTGCAACGCCCGGCCGGGATCGGCCGCGCGCATGAACGCTTCACCCACCAGGAACGCGCGGATATCGCTGTCCTGCAGGCGCCGCACATCCTCGCGCGTGTGAATGCCGCTTTCCGTCACCATCAGCCGGTCGGCGGGAATCAACGGGCGGATCCTTCGGCTCACCGCAAGGTCCGTGACGAAGGTTTTCAGGTTGCGGTTGTTCACGCCCACCAGTTGCGCATTGGTTTGCAGCGCCAGTTCCAGTTCGGCCTCGTCATGCACTTCCAGCAGCACATCCAGGCCCAGTTCTGCTGCCAGCCCGGAAAGTTGTTGCAGTTCATCCAGGCCCAGCGCCGCCGCGATCAGCAGTATGCAATCGGCGCCCATCACGCGGGCTTCCAGTACCTGCCAGGGGTCGATGATGAAGTCCTTGCGCAATACCGGCAGGCTACAGGCCGACCGGGCCTGCTGCAAATAACCCGCATCACCCTGGAAATAATCCCGGTCCGTCAGCACCGACAGACAGGCAGCCCCACCCGCTTCGTAACTCGCCGCGATGGCTGCCGGATCGAAATCGGCACGGATCACGCCGGCGCTGGGCGAGGCCTTTTTCACTTCCGCAATCACCGCCGGGCCCGTTTCGATACGCTGCAGCAATTGCCTTGAAAAGCCGCGCGGCGCGGGCATGTTCAAGGCTTCGGCACGCAGGTCCGCCATGGATTTCCGTGCTTGCCCGGCAGCGATCTCATCGCGCTTGGTGGCAAGGATGCGTTGCAGGATATCGCTCACTGAATCGCTCTCAAAAAGTCCGGCTTCAGGCCGTCAGCTTCGCCAGGGCTTCCACCCGGGCAGCGGCCGTGCCGTTGGCCAGCACTTCGCGCGCCAGTTCAACGCCCTCGCCGATGGATGAGGCCACGTCGGCTGCGTACAGCGCGGCTCCCGCGTTCAGGGCCACGATATCGGCCGCAGGGCCCTGCTCGCCGGCGAACACGCGCTGTATCAGCTCCGCGGATTCCTGCGGGCTGTTCACTTTCACACTGTCCAGCGTCCGCCGCTCGATGCCGATGCTCTCGGGCTTGAATACGTAGGTGTGCACCTGGCCTTCGTGCAATTCCGCCACACCCGTGGGCGCCGAGATGCTGAATTCGTCCAGCCCATCCTCGGAGTGCACCACCAGCACGTGCTTGCTGCCCAGCTTGCGCAGCACCTTGGCCATGGGTTCGGCCCAACGCGCGGCAAACACACCCAGCAACTGGTGCGGGGCATTGGCGGGATTGGTCAGGGGCCCCAGCAGGTTGAACAGCGTACGCGTGCCCAGCTCCTTGCGCGGCGCCGCGGCGTAGCGGGCGGCGGCGTGGTAGGACGGCGCAAACAGGAAACCCACATTGATGGCATTGATGCACTCGGCCACGCGTTCCGGTGGAATATCCAGATTGATGCCCAGCGCCTCCAGCACATCAGCGCTGCCCGATTTGGACGACATGGAACGGTTGCCGTGTTTGGCCACGCGGCCACCCGCGGCTGCCACCACGAACGCGGCAGCGGTGGAAACGTTGAAAGTGCTGCTGCTGTCGCCGCCGGTGCCACATGTGTCCACCAGGTTTTCCGGGCTCACCTCGATGGGCGTGGCCAGCGCACGCATCACCGTGGCGGCCGCGACGATTTCATCCACCGTTTCGCCCTTGGTGCGCAGCCCGGCCAGGAAACCGCCGATCTGGATCGGCGTGGCGCCGCCGGTCATGATCTGCTGCATCACTTCGGTCATCTCCTCGCGGCTGAGGTCGATGCGGTCGACGATGTTACTGATGGCCTGTTTGATTTCCATGCGGGGCGATCCCTGTTGCAGTTCGGCAAGTGACAGGCAGGATAGCGTGCGGTTCCATTCAGCCCATCGGCGGGTATTCTGCCCCAGGCCCGGATCGAATGAAAACGCGTGAATGAAGATTGCGGCCCGGCTCACTCCGCATCGGGCTGCTGTTCCGGTGCCGCGGCGGCGAATGCCGGCAGGCTGCGCAGGTGTTCATCGATGGCCAACAGGCGCGGATAATCCTGCAATTCCACGCCAAAGCGGCGCGCGTTGTACATCTGCGGCACCAGGCAGACATCCGCCAGGCTGACGCTATCGCCAAACAGGTGCTTGCCATCGGCCGAGTATGGCCCGGCCCAGGTTTCCAGGGCGTGGAAGCCGTCTTTCACCCAACGTGAATACCAGGCGCTTACCGCCGCCTCGTCCTGGCTCAGCTCATTGCGCAGGTACTTCAGCACGCGCAGGTTGTTGAGGGGATGGATATCGCAGGCGATGGCCAGCGCCATTTCATTCACCCGGGCACGGCCCAAGGGGTCCGACGGCCACAGCGGCGGTTCGGGCTGCACTGACTCCAGGTACTCAATGATGGCCAGCGACTGCGCAATGATGGCGCCTTCATGCGCCAGCGCCGGCACCAGCCCCTGCGGATTGGTGGCGCGGTAATCCACACTGAGGTGTTCGCCACTGGCCAGGTTGGGCGTGATCTGCTGATACTCGATTTTTTTGTGGTTGAGCGCGATGCGCACGCGGTAAGCCGCCGAGCTGCGCCAGTAGGAATATAGTTTCATCGTCGGGATTATTCGCCGTTTCAGTCCTGGATAATTTCAACCCGCAATCCAGCCACGCCCTCAACCCCACCCTCCAGCACATCGCCGCGCTGGATGGCGGCAACTCCGGCTGGAGTACCGGTAAAAATGAGGTCGCCCGGCTCCAGCCGGAACAGGGTGGACAACTCCGCAATCACTTCCGGAATGCTCCAGATCAGCTGGTTGATGTCGCCTTGCTGGCGCAGTTCACCGTTGACCTTCAGCCAGATCCGGCCCGATTCGATCCGCCCGGTTTCCGGCAACAAATGCAGTTCGGATACCGGCGCGGATTCATCAAACGCCTTGCCGGTGTCCCAGGGGCGGCCATGCTTCTTGGCGTCATTCTGCAAATCGCGGCGCGTCAGGTCCAGTCCGACGGCAAAACCACAGACATACTCCCAGGCGTTTTCCGCTGCGATCTCGTTACCACCCTTGCCGATGGCCACCACCAGTTCGATCTCGTGGTGCAGGTTGGTGGTGCGTGGCGGGTAATGCACCGCGCCGCCGCCGGCCACGATGGCGTTGGCTGGCTTGGTGAAAAAGAACGGTGGTTCGGAGCGGGGATCAGAGCCCATTTCCAGCGCATGGTCGGCGTAATTGCGGCCCACGCAATAAACCCGCCGGACCGGAAAGCGTTGCCCGCTGCCGTGTACTGACAAAGAAACCGGGGGTTCGGGTACAAAGAGGTAATCCATGCAGCATTCAATCCCAGAAGCGGCTGCTGACGGTTTTGAGGAAATTGCGCAAAAGGTCGTGGCCACAGGTGGTCAATATCGATTCAGGATGGAACTGCACGCCCTGGATCGGGAATTTTGCATGCTTAACCCCCATGATTTCGTGGTCTTCCTGCATTTCGGTCCAGGCCATCACCTGCAGCACCTCGGGCATGGTCTCGCGATCGATCACCAGCGAATGGTAGCGCGTGGCCTGGAAGGGCTGCGGCAGGCCCTGGAACACGCCCTGGCTGCGGTGGAAAATTCTCGAGGTCTTGCCGTGCATGATGCGTTGCGCGCGGATGATCCTGCCGCCGAATGCCTGGCCTATGCACTGGTGACCAAGGCACACGCCGAGTATGGGAATGCGCTCGCCCAGCCGCTGTATCAGCTCCACTGAGACACCGGCCTCGTTGGGCGTGCAGGGCCCCGGCGAGATCACGATGCCTTCCGGGTTCATGCGCGAAATGTCGTCCACCGACATGGCGTCATTGCGCACGGTTGTGACTTCCGCACCCAGCTCACCCAGGTATTGCACCAGGTTGTAGGTGAAGGAGTCGTAGTTGTCGATCATCAGGATCATGATGCCTTACTCAATAATTCCGGCCTTGAAGGCGGATCCGGTTGCCGCGCGCATGGTTCAAAGCCCCGCTGCCGCGCTGTGCACGGCCGCGATCAGCGCCTTGCCTTTGTTCAGGGTTTCCTGCCATTCGGCTTGCGGATCCGAATCCGCCACGATACCGGCGCCGGCCTGCACGTGCAGCATGCCATCACGGATCACTGCGGTACGGATGGCAATGGCCAGGTCGGTTTCGTCCTGCCAGTTGATATAACCCACCGCGCCGCCGTAGATGTTGCGCCGGACCGGCTCCAGCTCCTGGATGATTTCCATGGCACGGATTTTCGGCGCGCCCGACAGGGTTCCGGCCGGAAACGCCGAGCGTATGGCATCCACCGCGGTGAGGCCGTCGGCAAGCTCGCCTTCCACCTGCGACACGATGTGCATCACGTGCGAATACTTCTCGATCACCATCTGGTCGGTGACTTTCACCGTGCCGGTTTTCGCCACCCGGCCAACGTCGTTGCGGCCCAGATCGATCAGCATCAGGTGTTCGGCCCGCTCTTTCGGGTCGGCCAGCAATTCTTCTTCCAGCCGTTTGTCTTCGGCGGGATCGGCGCCGCGCGGCCGCGTGCCGGCAATCGGGCGCAGGGTTACGGTGCGATGCTGCACGCGCACCAGCACCTCCGGCGAAGAGCCCACCACCTGGGTATCACCGAGGTCCATGAAGAACATGTAGGGCGACGGGTTCAGCACACGCAGCGCGCGATACACATCCAGCGGCCGTGCGCTGAACGGCAGGCTCATGCGCTGCGACAACACCACCTGGAAGATGTCCCCGGAAAGAATGTACTCCTTGCTTTTTTCCACCGCGGCAATGAAATCCTCGCGGTTGAAGCCGAGGCGGAATTCCTCCGGCCGGGCCGATGGCAGGTCGGGAATTTCGCCGTATCCGGTGCCCGCCTGGCGCAGTCTCAGGCTGAGTTCATCCAGGCGCCGCTGCGCCACCTGCCAACTGTCAGGAACGCGCGGGTCGACATTGACCACCAGGAAAAGCCGGCCCGCCAGGTTGTCGAATACCGCGACCTCATCCGATTCGAGCAGCACCATGTCCGGCGTTCCCAGGGTGTCAGGTTTTTCACCCTGTTCCAGCCGCGATTCGAAACGGTTCACCATCTCATAGCCAAAGTAGCCCACCAGCCCGCCGGTGAACAGCGGCAGGTCGGACACCCGCGGCGAACGGAACTCACGCTGCAGTGAAGCGACGAATTCCAGCGGGTCGTCGACGACGCGCTCGTTGACCTTGTTGCCGTCCTCCCACCAGGTCAGCCGGTTGCCGGTCAGCTCATAGCGGTTGCGGCAGGGCAGCCCGATGATGGAGTAGCGGCCCCAGGTCTCACCGCCTTCAACCGACTCGAACAGGTAGGCGCCGGAACGGTTGGCCAGTTTGAGGTATACCGACAGGGGAGTATCGAGGTCAGCCAGCACGGAGCGATGCACCGGAATGCGGTTGTAACCGTCAGTCTTGAGTTTTTCGAACGTTTCCCTGTCCACAGAGATCCCTGGCAGCGCGTGGTGGTTTCGCGCCATTCTAGCAAGCGCTGGCGGAATGTCCTACGCCCTTTTGTCCGCTGGCCGGGCTGCCGGCTTACCCGTCGCCTGCAAAGGCAGTTTCAGGCTGAATTCCACGCCTTTGAGGTTGGGCAGGTTGCGCGCCGACGCCTGGCCGCCATGCGCCTGCGCCACCAGCCGCACGATATACAGCCCCAGGCCCAGGTGCGTGCCGGCCGTAGCCTTGTCGCGCAGCGACACCAGCGAATTGAACAGCCGCCCATGAAATTCCGCCGGCAACTGGGTGCCGGTATTCTGCACCGCCAGCAACAGCTGGTCGCCCTGCTCCTGCAACAGCAGGGTGACCCTGTCGTTCGGGCCACTCAGCGAAATGGCATTGTCGACCAGCTTGTCCAGCGCCTGGGCCAGCAACTCCGGCGCGCAATTAAATCGGACCTTGCCATCCGGCAGCCGGGTTTCGATGTTCCGCTCCGGATGCACATTGCGATAGGCATCCGCGCAATGCTGCAACCAGGCGGCCAGGTCGATGGTCTCCCAATCGGCCGAACCGATGGCCGCCTCCAGGCGGCTGGCCTCGCTCATGGCCCGCACGATGGCGGTTTGCCGGTCCACACCCTCCTGGGCGCGCTGCAGGAAACGCCGGGAGTCTTCATCCAGCGGCTGGCTGGAGAGGTTTTCCAGCGATGAGCGGGTGATGGCCAGCGGTGTTTTCAATTCATGCGACAGCTTGCCGGCCAGGGTTTGCAGGTACTGGTTGTAATCGGCCACGGCTCGCAGCAATTGTTCGTTGTTGCGCGCCAGTTCGCCCAGCTCATCGCGGTCGCGGGTCAGCGGCAATTGCGCCGCCACGCTGTCTTCACCCATGGCCGAGGTCACGGCGCTGGCCAGCCGGCGGACCCGGCGCGACAGTCGCGTGGCGAAATACCACAGGCCTGCCGCCAGCCCGAAGGTGATGACCAGGGTGGTCAGCAGCAACCGCCCGAGCGCGCGGTTGGTCAGCAGCAACAGGCCATCCGAACTGGATTGCAGCACGATGGAACCCAGCACGCGGTCGTCCGCCAGCACCGGCACGGCAACGGTGAGGCTGAGCACAGCCGATTCCGGATCCAGGCTCCACAGCGCGGCATCCTCTCGCAGCAGCGCCTGGGTCACGGGCGCCTCCGCCATGCGCATCGGGGTCTCAAGCGGCAGGCTGCGCTGCTCGGTGCGGCCGCCGGCCACCCAGCGATAAGGCAGCCGCTGCAGCCAGGTGGATTCGCTGGTCGTGGTGAGGCTCACTTCCCCGGAGTCCGCCAGTACCCAGCCCTGCCGGTCGACCAGCCATGCGCGGCTGTCGGCCGGCGCGGTTTCAGCCAGCCGGCCGGATGCTTCTGACCAGGGCGAGATCAGCGGCAGCCAGGCAGAACGGCCAACGGCATCAGCCGAACCCATCGATGCGATGCCTCCATCCGCCGCGGGATATTGCAGCCGGAACTGGAAATCATTCAGCCGGGCCTGCCCGGGCAGCGCCAGTTCCAGTTGGTAGCCGCTGGCAGTTTCCAGCCAGAAGCCCTCAGCCTGGCCTTCCTGCTGGCCTTGCCCCATGTCCCCGCGCAGCTGCAGCGGGCCGGGTGCTTCCGGCCGGATTTCAAACCGTTGCAGGCCACGCGGCGAACGCAACACAATTTCCACGCCATACCGGCTGAGGTCGCCGGGCCGGTTGAGCACTTCGGTACCCGTCGCTTCAAACCACAGGTAAAGCGCCGAACCGGACGTGCCCGCCAGCAAACGCAAGGTCAGCCGTTTGTCCGGGCTGAGCATCTCCAGGCTTTGCTCGGCCTGCGGCCAGTCATCGGCATAACCATCCAGCTCCGGCGCCCGCTGCATTTCCCGCAGGATCAGGTGGTTCTGTGGCATGAACTGAAGCTGGCTCATCTGCTCGAACGGCAGCGTCGCCGCCAGCGTGCGGGCTGTGGCCAACAGGGATGTTTCCTGCGCCTCGCGCAGGAAACGCTCGAGTTCCTGCAGCAGCTTCCAACCCGACCAGGGCAACAGCAGGGTCAGCAGGGACAGCGCCAGCAGGCGGTTGCGCAGGCTCATGCGACAAACATCAGATTCTGGCCATCAGGTGCCAGCCGTCATTCTTCCGCGCCACTGTGCTGCGGCTTCCACCGGTAGCCGGCGCCGTAGATGGTTTCCAGCTGGTCGAACGCGGGGTCCAGGGCAATGAACTTGCGACGGATGCGCTTCACGTGGCTGGTGATGGTCTGGTCGTCCACCAGCACATTGGCATCGTCCATCAACTGCTGGCGGGTGCGCACGTGGCCCGGGTGTCGAATCAGCGAGTGGATGATCCAGAATTCGGTAACGGTGAGGTCCACCGGCTGGTCCTTCCAGCTGGCTTCCATGCGCTCCACCGAAAAGCGCAGGTCGCCGCGTTCCAGTGTCTTGGCTTCCGAGGCCTTGCCCGACAGCGCTTCCACGCGGCGGAACAGGGCCACAACGCGGGCGATCAGGTGTTGCAGGCTGATGTCCTTGGTGAGGTAGTCATCGGCACCGAGGCGCAGGCCGGAAATTACATCCAGGTCGGAGTCGCGCGCGGTGAGAAAAATGATCGGCAGGCTTTTCGACAGGCCACGCAATTCGCGGCACAGCTCGAAACCACCTTCAGGTTCCGCGCCCAGCCCCACATCGATGATGACCAGTTCCGGCAGGCGGCGCGAGAATGCCGCAAAAGCCGAACCGCGGTCACTGAAACCACTGACGTGATAGCCATAGCGTCGCAGGGCCTCCTCATAGTTGTGCCGGATGGCGGCTTCGTCTTCGACGATTGCGATATGCCGTTGCATGTTGTTCCAGTCCCGATGATTTGAGTTGCAGTACGCATCATAAGACCGCGGCAACCACATTAGTATCCGCGGCCTGCTCCAGCGGCCACCCTGCCCGAACTCTGCCCGATTTCATACCCCGGATTGTCCCTCGCCGGCACGGCTTGGCCCGCCGCGACGGTTCCAATAGTGCCGTGACCGACACCACCCGCAATCCCGCAACCCGGCACGGAGCCCGAATCGCCATGTCCAGCAAGCCACAACGCCCAAGTGCTTCCCTTTCCATCCGCCAGCGCCTCGAACAGGATGCCTGGCTGCGCTTTCCGGAGTTCGCCCGTATGCTGCACCAGCGCAGGCAGGCGAGACTGCACAGGCAGGCAAGGTTGCACAGGCTGGCACGGCGGCGACACCTGGAGCGGCTGCAGAGCCCCGATGGCTTCAAGCCGGCCGTGGTTAATCGCTGGCAGAATCGCAGCCTGCTGGGACTTGGCCTGGTACTCACCGCGCTGTTCCTGCTGCGCATCAGCACGGCCCAGGCGCAAGCCGTGCCGGACGAGGAGTTCGGCCTGGAATTCCGCGGTGACGGGCAACAGCAGTGGGCCGTGGCGCTGGACACCGTGATCGAGGCCGACATCAACGGCCTGGTGGCGCGGGTGGATGTGCGCCAGCGCTTTCGCAATACCGGACGCGGCTGGTCCGAAGCCATCTACCGCTTTCCCCTGCCGGCGGGCGCCGCGGTCGACCGGCTGCGTGTGGAGGTGGGGCAACGCATTATCGAAGGTGAAATCAGGGAACGCCAGCAGGCGGCGCGCCAGTACCAGCAGGCGCGGGACATGGGCATGATTGCGGCGCTGGTCGAGCAGCAGCGTTCCAACCAGTTTGAAACCCGCCTGGCAAACATCGGCCCCGGCGAAGCCATCACCGTCAGCATCAGCTTCCTGCAGCGGGTGGATTTCCGCGAAGGCGAATACAGCCTGCAACTGCCCCTGACCTTTACGCCGCGCTGGGACGGCGCATCACCCGATTCGCAGGCCCGGGTGGCGGACGTTACCCTGCCCCCTGATCCGGCCGATTCGCAGAATTTTGTTGCCCAACCGTTGCACAACGACCACACACTTGAAATCAACCTGAAGCTGCGCAGCGCCATGCAGCTCGACCACATCACCAGCCGATATCATGACATGGACATTCATCCCGGTCTGGGCGGCTACGACCTGGCGCTGGTGAATCCCGACACGCGCACCGACCGCACGTTTGAACTGAACTGGGCGCCGCTGCTGGGGCGAGCGCCGCAGGCAGCGCTGTCCACCTTTGATGATGGCGACGCCGTGTACGCGCTGCTGATGCTGGCGCCACCGCTGGCGGAAGCCACTGCGCCGCAGGACCGCGAGGTGGTGTTCATCATCGATACCTCGGGTTCGATGCAGGGGCTGGCCATGCAGCAGGCCAAGGCGGCGCTCTACCAGGGCCTGTCGCGGCTCAAGCCCGGCGATCGTTTCAACGTGGTGGAATTCAATTCGAACAGCTACACCCTGTTCCAAAGTTCGGTGCCGGCGGATGGCAACTACCTGGAAGAGGCTTTGAACTTCATCGAGGAACTGGAAGCCGACGGTGGCACCAACATGGCGCCGGCTCTGCACGATGGGCTGAGCCTGCCCGGGCAACCCGGCCTGTTGCGGCAGGTGGTGTTCATCACCGACGGCAGCGTGGGCAATGAACAGGAACTGGTGCAGCAGATTGCGCAGGAGCTGGGCGACAGCCGCCTGTTCACGGTTTCCATCGGCCCGGCGCCCAACACCGGCTTCATGCGCAAGGCCGCCGAAATCGGCCGCGGCAATCATACCAACATCGGCCAGCTGGAGGACGTTAAGCAGCGCATGAACCAGCTGTGGCAACGCATCGAGCACCCTGCCCTGCAGAACATCGAGGTCGACTGGGGCATGCAGGCCGATTATTACCCCGAGATCATTCCCGACCTCTATGCTGGCGAACCGCTGTGGCTGGTGGCGCGCCTGCCATCGCAACCCGGCCAGATCGTGCTGGGCGGGGACCTGAACGGCACGCCCTGGCAACAGGAAATCGTCACGCACCCGGGCGCCGGCAATGAAAGCCTGGCCACGCTGTGGGCCCGGGGCCGGGTGGAGGCCATCCAGGACAGCCGCCTGTTCCTCGACACCGATACCGAACAGCTGCGCCAGTCCATCCTCGACCTGGCGCTGGAATTTGGCCTGCTCACGCCCTACACCAGCCTGGTGGCGGTGGACCGCACGCCGGTGCGGCCAGCGGCGGAGGGTTTTGGCCAATCCCGGGTTCCCAACCTGCTGCCCGCCGGCAGCGCCTTGCAGGTACAGGGTTTTTCAAACACGGCAGCCGGCTGGCAGTGGCAGCTGCTGGGCGCCGTGATGTTGCTGCTATTCTCTACTGCCCTGCTGTGGTTTTCCGTTCCTCCACGCCAGCGGGTAGCCGGTGCTTCACATCACGATCACCGCGCTCCTGACGCTTCGCCCCGGCGGTCATCGCCTCACGGCCACGCACCGAAAACGGCAGTATCGTCCGTTCACGTGCCGGTTCCGGGCGCCAGGCCCGGCCCCAGGACCGGCCCCAGCACCGGCCTTGGCCAGGCTGCCTGAAACCTGCAGCATGGAAGTGATCCGATGACTGTCCGGCCTCCGATGGCGGCGCTGCGGCTCCTGGCGGGCGCCGCCATCTTTTTTGCCGGCTTCGCCGCGGTGCATGCGGCCTGGATTCCACTTAAAGCTTCCCTGGCGCAGGTGCTGCTGGAGCACAGCTGGAAGCGGCAGAAGGACGGCGAGATTTTCAAGCCCTGGCCCTGGGCGGACACGCATGCGGTTGCCTTGTTGAACGTACCGCGGCTGGAGATACAACAGGTCGTGCTGGCCGGCAATTCAGGCCGCAACCTCGCTTTCGGCCCGACCGCATTGCAAGGGCCGGAAGGGAGCGACCCGCAACAACGTGACTGGATCATCAACGGCCATCGCGATACGCACTTCCGCTTTCTGCAACAGCTACAGCGCGGCGATGTGCTGAGGCTGGAAACCGCTCGAGGTTCGCGGGAATTTGTGGTGGAAGTCCTGGAGGTGATCGACAGCCGCGCGGCGGAACTGGTGCTGGAACCGGGCCTGGCCCGTCTCAGCCTGGTGACCTGCTATCCCTTTGATGCCATCAATGCGGGCGGGCCGCTGCGTTACGTGGTTACGGCCCAGCCACTGGAAGATCGGCGGAATCAGCACCAGCGGCGAGCTGTTTCATCCGGCTGATGGTGGCCTGGTAATCATCGGCGCCGAAAATCGCTGAACCGGCAACAAAGGTATCCGCGCCCGCAGCAGCGATCTCAGCGATATTGCCCACCTTCACCCCGCCATCGATTTCCAGGCGGATCTCGCGGCCGGAATCATCGATCATGGCGCGCACCCGGCGAAGTTTGTCGAGCACGTAGGGAATGAACGACTGGCCGCCGAAACCCGGGTTCACCGACATCAGCA
>CBFGWJ010000025.1:0-12691 GCA_965652335.1 uncultured Gammaproteobacteria bacterium
GCCCGGCCCGCCACCTGCATCAGGGTTTGGCCCAGGCGTTCGAGGGCACGGTAATCGGCGCTGTACAGCGCCTGGTCCACATTCACCACCACCACCAAGGTTACGGCCGGGAAGTGGTGACCCTTGGCCAGCATCTGCGTGCCCACCAGGATACAGGGGCCGCCATCGCGCACTTCCGCCAGCTGGTTTTCCAGAACGCCTTTGCCGCGCGTGCTGTCGGTGTCGAAGCGCAGGATTACCGTGCCGGGAAAGCGCTCAGCCAGACCAGCTTCGAGCTGCTGGGTGCCTTCACCGATGCCCACCAGCGCATCGGCGCGACACTCCGGGCACATGCGCGGCACCGGCTTTTCATGGCCACAGTGATGGCAGCTCAAGCGCCTTTGGCTGCGGTGCCAGGTCATGTTGGCCGCGCAGCGCTGGCATTCGCCATGCCAGCCACACTGGCCGCACATCAACACCGGCGCATAGCCCCGCCGGTTGAGGAATACCATGGCCTGTTCGCCTTTGGCGAGCGTGGCTGCGATCGCTTCCACGGCAGGCTTCGCCAGGCCGTTCACGGTCAGTTGCTGGCGCATGTCCAGCACCCGCCAGGCCGGCATGCTGGCCCGGGTGGCGCGCTGCCTGAGCCTGTGATGCCGGTAGCGTCCGCAGGCGGCATTGTTGATGGATTCCAGTGACGGGGTGGCGCTGCCGAGAATGACCGGGATGCCCAGGTCGGCCGCGCGTTTGACTGCCACATCACGGGCGGAATAGCGGAATCCTTCCTGCTGTTTGAACGAAGCATCGTGTTCTTCATCCAGCACAATCAGGGCCAGTTCCGGCATGGGCGTGAACAGGGCTGAACGGGTACCGATCAGCAACCGGGCGCGCCCGGTTCGAATCGACTCCCAGGCCGACAGCCGCTGGCCTTCAGCCAGCCCGGAATGCAGCACCGCCGGCCGGAACCCCAGGCGCTGCTGAAAGCGGCGAATGAGCTGCGGTGTCAGGCCGATTTCCGGTACCAGCACCAGCGCCTGGCCACCGGCCTGCAACACCGGTTGCAGCAATTGCAGGTACACCTCGGTTTTGCCGCTGCCGGTCACCCCATCCAGCAGGTGACAGGAAAACCCCGCGCCCGCGGACCCGATGGCGGTGATTGCCGATTGCTGTTCATCGGTCAGCTTCGGGCCCGGAGCGGTAGTAGCTGCCTCGGCCTGCAACGGCTCGGCCAGCACCCAGCCCTGTTGCATCACTTTGTTGAGGCTGGCCCGCCAGCGCTCGCCCAGAATTTTCAGCTCCTCCGCCAAACGCGGGCCATCGCTGAGCTGCTGCAACAGGGCGTATTGCGCCGTGGCCTTGCCGGCTGGCTGCTCAAGGCGTTGCTCGCCTTCGCTGGTCAAGCGATATTGCAACGGCGGTGACGGCAATTCGGCTCGGGGCTTACGCAGCGCCGGCGGCAGCGCAGCCTGCAGCACATCGCCGGGCGCATGCTTGTAGTACTGCCAGCACCATTGCATCAGGCGCATGAGTGCCGGATCGAGCAATACTTGTCCATGGTCCAGAACCTGCTTTACGCGCAACAGGCGGTTCACGGGCAATGCGGATTCGGCACCGGCCGCCACCACCACGCCCACCAGTTGGCGCGAACCGAACGGCACCACCACGCGGCTGCCAGGTTGCGGCATGGCGCCCCCCAAGGGTGGCAGGTAGTCAAACACTTCGCGCAATGGTACCGGCAGGGCAACCTTGACGACTTTGGGGGTGAGTGTGTGAAGCAGCTGTTGGCTCATCTCGCAGGGATTCTAGCCCGAGCACCTGGCCTGAGCACGCATGAACCGCACGCCAATCGACGGCACGTTTCCGTTGTTTGAACAAAAACAGCAATTGGCCAGTGACAGGAATCCCGCTTCCGTTATCATGTTCGAGCGGGCGAGCAGACCCGGCAAACGGGCAGTTTCGGCCAGCCGGAACTGCGGCAATCACAGAAGGAGAGACTTATGAGCATGATCAAAGAGTTCCGCGATTTCGCAATGCGTGGCAACGTGGTTGACATGGCGGTTGGTATTGTCATCGGCGCGGCCTTTGGAAAAATCGTCACTTCCTTTGTCAACGACGTGCTGATGCCACCCATCGGCATGTTGCTGGGCGGCGTGGACTTCAGTGACCTTGCGGTAACCCTCAAGGAGGCCAGCGGCGATGTCGCCGCGGTCAGCCTGAACTATGGCAGCTTCGTCCAGACCGTGGTGGATTTCCTGATCATTGCGTTCGCCATTTTCATGGTGATCAAGGCCATGAACTCGCTGAAGAAAAAAGAGGAAGCCGCTCCTGCGGAGCCACCGAAACCTTCAGCCGAAGAAACCCTGCTCGCGGAAATCCGGGATTTGCTCAAGCAAAAATAGTCCCGGCAACAAAAAAGCCGGGGCGCCTGCTACGGGCGCCCCGGCCGGTGAATTCAGGTGGGTCCTCAGTTGACCTGGGGCTTCAGGAGTTCTTTGTCCACCAACTGGGAAAACTGGCGGTTGAGCAGTTCGCTGTCCGCTGTGAGTTCGACCAGATCGGCCACGATGGCCGCCGCTTCACGCAGCATCAGGTCAGGCTCGTCTTCCTCGGTAGCTTCAGAGTTTTCGAGGTCGGCATCAGCGAACTCGTCAAAGTCTTCCGAATCAGGAACAACCGCGTCGTCAATCACGCGGTCTACGCCATGACGCTTGGCCTTGCGCTCTTCCCGCTTGGCCTCTTCCCTGGCCATTTCCTCGCGGGCGGCAGATTCCATCAACGATACTTCGGTGCGGCCCGAGTTTTCGTTGAATTCGTTGATGTCGGCCAGCAGCCAGTTGAACTCTTCGTCATGGCTGGAGCGCGCCTGGTAACGGTTGTCCGCCACCGCCACCAGCCGGCTCAGGTCACCGGCCTTTTCAAATCGGGCGGAGTCGATGCTGGTCCAGGGCAGGGCGTTGGGCAGCGAACGCTCGCCGTATTCCTGCGGATCACCGGCTGAAGGAAAGCGAATGTCCGGCTCCACGCCCTTGTTCTGGGTGGAGCCGCCGTTGACGCGGAAGAACTGCGCCATGGTCAGTTTCAGCTGGCCGGCCGAAGCGGTGTCGGAAGGCGCATAGTCATCCAGGTCGATCAGGCTCTGCACCGTGCCTTTGCCGAAAGTGGGCTCGCCGATGACCACGCCACGCCCATAATCCTGGATGGCGGCTGCGAAAATTTCCGAAGCCGAAGCGCTGTAACGGTTGACCAGCACGGCCAGAGGGCCATCCCAGGCCATGCCGCTCTCCAGGTCTTCCTCGGTGGAAATGCGTCCATTCGAATTGCGCACCTGCACGACCGGCCCGCGATCGATGAACAAACCGGTCAGCGTGGTGGCTTCCAGCAGGGACCCGCCGCCGTTGTCACGCAGGTCCACCACGATTCCGGTCACGCCCTGCTCTTTCAGCTCCTCGATCTGCTTGCGCACATCACGCGTGCTGGAGCGGTAGTCCGGCTTGTTGGCCGCACGGCCTTCGAAATCCAGGTAGAACACCGGCAGGTCGATGATGCCTATTTTCTGCACTTCATCCGTGCCTTCAACCGGCACTTCGATGATGTTGCTCTTGGCCGCCTGCTCTTCCAGCTTCACCTCGTTGCGGACGATTTCAATGGAGGTGGGCGGCGTGGATACGCTGGCATCCTCGGGCAATACGTCGAGGCGAACGACGGTGTCCTTGGGGCCGCGAATCAGCTCCACCACGTCATCAACGCGCCAACCGATCACATCCACCATCTTGCCGTCCTTGCCCTGTCCAACCGCGGTGATCCGGTCTCCGGCTTTCAGCCGGCCATCCTGGTCGGCCGGGCCACCCGGCACCACGCTGGCGATGGTGGTGTACTCCGACTGCCGGCTGAGCAGTGCGCCGATGCCTTCCAGCGACAGCTTCATGGAAATTTCAAAGTTTTCCGAAGTGCGCGGAGACAGATAGGACGTATGCGGCTCGATGGACTGGGCAAACGCGTTCATGAAAAACTGGAACACGTCATCGGCTTTCAGTTCGTTGATGCGCCGCTCCATGTTGTCATAGCGCTCGTCCAGCGTTTCGACAATCTTGGTGTCTTCCTTGTCAGTGAGCTTCAGGCGCAGGTAATCGTTCTTCACCCGTTTGCGCCAGATCTCATCCAGCTCGGCCATGCTCTCGGCCCAGGGCGCTTCGCTGCGGTCGAACTGGTAATACTCATCAATGGTGAAATCCATTGGCTGGTGCGCCGCATTGCGTGAAAAAGCCACCCGTTCGCGCACACGGTCCAGGTAGATGTTGAAGATTTCATAGGCCGGTTGCAGGTCGGAATGCCTCAGGGCGTCGTCCAGGCTTTGTTCGTAACGCTTGAAAGCCTCGATATCACTGGCCAGGAAGTAGCTGCGATTCGGGTCCAGCAGCTCGATGTATTGCTCGAAAATGACTTCGGACAGGTCATCATCCAGCTTGGTGTCCTTGTAATGCCAGTTGGTCAGGAAACGGGTGGCGAGATTGGTGGCATAGCGCTGGTCCATGCTGGGCTTGAGCTCCAGCGATTCAGCGGGCTGCACGGCCGCAAAAGCGAGCGATCCGGCCACAGCGCTGCTGAGCAGCAGGCCGAAAACTTTTCCGGTAAACACACAAATTCGATTCACAAAACCTTCTCCCAAAACTCTGACATATTGCGAACGGGACGATGTTGCAACCATCGAACCCCCCTTCGGGGCGAACCCTATCACTATGAGTTTCAACCCGGAACCGGGCTCAACTTTGGGTTCAGAATCCCGCATGAATGGGAGGAAAATGCTTTCCTCACTGATATTTATGCACTTTTCAGACAAGGAAAACAATCTCGAGTTTCTTGCCGGCGCATATTTAACGCCAAAAGGTTGCGATTTTCGGATCAGGCGCGCCTGGCGCTCTCTTTATGTCGGGGCTGAAGCCCCTCCTACGGAGAGGCTGCTGTAGGAGGGGGTTTACCCCCGACCCGGCATGACCTGTCGGGGCTGAAGCCCCTCCTACACCAGGCCTGAATCGTGGGCCATCTGGTCGGCATGGTAGGAAGATCTGACCAGCGGACCCGAAGCCACGTGAATAAAGCCCAACTCATAGGCCAGCACTTCCAGCTGTTTGAACTCATCCGGCGTCCAGTAACGCATCACCGGGTGATGATGGGGGCTGGGTTGCAGGTACTGGCCGATCGTGACCAGGTCCACATCATGTGCACGCAGGTCGCGCAGGGTTTGCTCCACCTGCTCCTGTGTCTCCCCCAGGCCCAGCATGATGCCGGATTTGGTTGGCACTTGCGGCTGACGCTGCTTGAAGGCCTGCAGCAGGCCCAGCGACCACTGGTAATCCGCGCCGGGCCGAACATTCCGGTACAGCGCTTCAACCGTTTCAATGTTGTGGTTGAACACATCCGGTGGTGAGGCGGTGAAGATATCCAGCGCCTTTTGCAGTTTGCTGCGGCCGCGAAAATCAGGCACCAGGATTTCCACCTGGATGCCTGGATTGGCAGCGCGCACGGCATCGATGCAGGCGGCAAAATGGGCGGCGCCGCCATCGCGCAGGTCGTCGCGGTCCACCGAGGTGATCACCACGTAGCGCAAGGCCATTTCCCGGACCGAAGCCGCCAGCTGCGCCGGTTCGTTCTGGTCCGGCGCCAGCGGACGCCCGTGGGCGACGTCGCAGAACGAACAGCGCCGGGTGCAGATTTCGCCCAGCACCATGAACGTAGCCGTACCCTTGTTGAAGCATTCGTGGATATTCGGGCAGGAAGCCTCTTCGCACACCGTTACCAGCTTGCGGTCGCGCAGGCGCGCCTTCAGCTCACCAACCGCATTACCGGCCGGCAGGCGCACGCGGATCCACGGCGGCTTGCGCAGCACGGGCGCATCGGCATCGAACTGTGCCGTATTGCGCGCCATCTTGGATTCGCCCTGCTCCTTCACGCCTGCCTGCACGGCACGCGGTTGGGGCACATTCAGTAACAGTTTATCGGCTTCGTTCATACCGGAATGGTTCCGCTGGCAAACTCGACACGCTCAAACCCCAGCTGGTCCGCCAGTTGCTGCACCAGCCGCTGCTCCACATCGGCCAACCCGACCGCCGTGAAATCAGCCAGCTGGGTAACCTGCAGGCCGGCAAAGCCACAGGGATTGATGCGCTGGAAAGGCTCGAGGTCCATCTGGATATTGAACGCCAGTCCGTGGAATGAACAGCCGCGCCGTACCCGCAAGCCCAGTGAAGCGATTTTGGCCTCGCTCACATAAATTCCCGGCGCGCCGGGATGCCGCTCGGCCTGCACGCCGTAGTGAGACAGCACGCGCAGGATGGCCTCTTCAATTCTGCATACCAGGGCTTTGACACCGATGCCCAGGCGACGCAGGTCCACCAGCGGGTAAGCCACGATCTGGCCGGGCCCGTGATAAGTCACCTGGCCGCCGCGATCCACCTGAACCACCGGGATGTCGCCGGGCGCCAGCACATGCTCGGCTTTGCCGGCTTGCCCCTGGGTGAATACCGGCGGATGCTGCACCAGCCAGAGCTCGTCCGGAGTGTTGTCATCACGGCTGTCCGTGAATGCCTGCATCGCGCGCCACACCGGCTCGTAGGGTTGCAGGCCCAGCTGCCTCACCGTCAGCTGGCCAACGGCAGTACCGGTCTCGCTGCCGGACCGGGACAGTGGCACGGGCTGGCAAAGTGGCGTTGCGGTATTCATGTCTGCGGGCTCATCACAGGGCCATGACGACCAGGTCGCTGTCGGTGAGCGCCTGGTAAATGCTGTCCAGCTGGCTTTTGGACTGGGCTTCAATCACGGCCGTCAATGCCAGGTAATTGCCCGCCTTGCTTTTTGAGGTGGTGATCTTTTCACCGGCGTACAGGGAGGCCCGCGACAGGATGATGTCGCTGACTACCCGGACGAACTCGTCGCTGTTATGGCCCATGGCTTTGATCGGAAACCGGCAGGGAAATTGCAGCAGCGTGGTCCGGTCATGGGCGCTGTGGACATTACTCGTCATCACCCAGCATCCCGTCCACCCACAGCATCAGGCCATCCCAGGTGCGGCCCATGAAGCCGGCTTCCTGAACCGCCGCCAGGGTGACCAGGTCGCGGCGTGCCACCGCCTGGTCATCCAGCGTCACCTGGATCGAACCCACCACCTGCCCTTCCGCCAGTGGCGCGATGAGCTCTGACTGCAGCTCCACCTTGGCCTTCAGGTCATCGTAACGGCCGCGCTGGATGGTGATGAACAGGGGTTGTGCCAGCCCGGTGGCCACCTCTTCGCCGACGCCCTTCCAGACCTTGCCCTTGGCCAGTTCGGTGCCCGCTTCGTACAGCTGGATGGTTTCGTAGAAACGGAAACCGTAGTTGAGCAGGGTCTGGCTTTCACTGGCGCGTGAGGATTCGGAATCCGAACCCATCACCGCGGCTACCAGCCGCATGCCATCGCGCAAAGCCGAGGACGCCAGGCAATAACCTGCCGACTCGGTGTGGCCGGTTTTCAGGCCATCGATGGCGGGGTCGCGCCACAGCAGGGTGTTGCGGTTGTGCTGGCGGATTTCATTGAAGGTGAATTCCTTTTCTGAATACCAGGCGTAGTACTCGGGGAATTCATTGATGATGGCCGAGCTCAGCCGCGCCACGTCGCGCGCGGTGGTGTAGTGATCCTCGTGCGGCAGGCCGGTTGAATTCATGTAATGCGTGCCGGTCATGCCCAGTTCATCGGCATAGTGGTTCATCAGGCCGGCAAAAGCCTGCTCTGAACCAGCGACATGCTCGGCCAGCGCAACGCAGGCGTCATTGCCGGACTGGATGATCATGCCGCGGATCAGCTCCATCACGGTGGGTGTCATGCTCGGATCGATGAACATGCGCGACCCACCCGTGCGCCAGGCCGCCTCGCTGACGACCACGGTATCTTCCAGCTTGATCTTGCCGGCCGATAGCTCTTTGAAAACCACGTAGGAGGTCATCAACTTGGTGATGCTGGCCGGCTCGACCCGCATATCGGCATTGTGCTCCACCAGGATCTGCTGGCTGTGGAAATCCTGCAGGATGTAGCTTTTGGCGCCGAGCACGGGAGGCGCTGGAATGGGCGCAGGCCCGCTGGGCACGTCCGGGGTCGGCAAATTGGGTACCTGGGCGAATACGGCGCCTGCAAACAGAACGGCAAACAGTAGAGCTGGACGTACTGCTGCCTTTGTTGCTGCCCGGATTGCGGACGGGGCGGCGGCCGACAGTGCTCTCAGGCTGGAAAATCTATTCATTATGTTCAATCTGGTTCACATGAGTGAGTGATTATTGCGGAAAGCGCGCCAGGTTTCACTTGTGCTGCTGACTGAAACGTTGTTACGACCGCTGGCGGCGCCCCGGGCTGGACCCTGAAGACATGACCCTCAAGGCTTGATTCTATGTGGGCGTTCAAAGCCGAGTTCAATGGCCCGCTGGATCATGGTGTCGGCCTCACGCGCAGTGGTGTAAGGCCCGATCCACACCCGGTACATGCGGTTGGCCTTGTGAATGCTGGCGGGTTTGAGGTCGACGCCTTCCAGCCGGCCGGCCAGTTCCTCCGCGCTTCTTTCGCTGCTGAACGCGCCCATCTGCAGGAACACCGTTTCCTCACCGCCGGTGACGCCAGGGATCCGCAGTTCGCTGGCCGTGGCCTTGGGCAGCTTGCTGGTGTCAATGGCGCGCACCTCCACGTTGGCGGTGCCATTGCCGATCATGTCCAGCCGAATGGCCGCCGCATACGACATGTCGATCAGGCGCTTGTCCTTGAACGGGCCGCGGTCATTGATCTTGACGATTACTTTCTTGCCGTTGTCGAGGTTGGTGACCTCGGCATAAGTGGGCAACGGCAGCGTTTTGTGCGCTGCCGTTGCCAGGTGCATGTCATACGGTTCGCCGCTGGACGTGCGGCGGCCATGGAATTTGGTGCCGTACCAGGAGGCCACGCCGCGTTCCCTGTACCCCTTGGATGAGGACATCACTCGGTATTTCTTGCCGAAAACCTCGTACGGTGAATGGTTGCCGTAGGATGCCAGCGGTTCGTTGCGCGGCACCGCGTCCTTGACATCGGCCGCGGTGATGCGCACATCAGAGGGGCCATCATTCACCGGCCCGGTGCTGGCGGCTTTGCCCGCCGTGCCGGCCTGGCCGGTTTTGGGCTGGCTGCTGCAGGCTGCAAGCAGCAAAACCAGACTGCCGGCCAGCAGCGGCAGGCCCAGGCGCCTTGCCCGGCTCCACGGTGGCCGGCTCAAATCAGCATGCCTCTCAATTTTGCATACCCTTGAGGATTTCCTCGCTGAGTTCATGCACCGCCATGGCATACAGGGGGCTGCGGTTATAGCGGGTGATCACGTAGAAGTTCTTGAAGGTCAACCAGTATTCCTCACCGGATTTTTCTTCCAGCCCGGTGACCGTCGCCATGGCCTCCGGGTCGGCATTCGCCGCCGTGAAACCACCATCCGCCAGTTCGGCCACGCTGTTCTTCACCTTGAAATCTTTCCGCGACACCAGGTTCATGTCGGCCTCCGCCGCCCGGGTTGCTTTCATCGCCACCGGCTGGCCGTAATCCCAGCCGTGCACGTGGAGGTAATTGGCCACGCTGCCGATAATGTCGTCCAGCGAGCTCCACAAATCGCGCCGGCCATCATCGTCGAGATCAACGGCATAAGCCCGGTAGCTGCTGGGCATGAACTGTCCCAGGCCCATCGCGCCGGCGTACGAACCGGTGACATCAACCAGCGGCAGGTTTTCTTCCTGGCCCAACACGATGAAATTCATCAATTCGCTGGAGAAAAACGCTGAACGGTCATTGCCGGTATCGGGGTAGTAGAACGACAGCGTGGCGAGGGCATCCAGTACCCGGTAGCTGCCGGTGATACGGCCATAAAACGTTTCCACGCCGATGATGGCCACGATGTACTGCGGGTCCACCTGGTAACGCTCGGCTGCCCTGGCGATGCGCTCCGAATTATCCTTCCAGAACGCCACACCCTGCTCGATGCGCTTTTCGGTCAGGAAGATCGGCCGGTAGTCATACCAGGGTTTGGCTTCGGCCGGCCGGCTGATCGCATCGACGATGGATTGCTTGAATTCAGCCTGCTGCAACAGGTCCAGGACTGCCTGTTCATCCAGCTCGTGTTCCGCGGCAGCCTTCTTCGCGAAGTCTTCCACTCCGGGATGCGGCCCGGCGGTACTTTCGGCCAGGCAGGATGAACTCAGGCTGGCCACCAGGCACAAAGCGGCCAGGCGCAGCATCAGGGAACGGGTACATGAGGCAGCCGGCAGAACATCCGGGCCAGGTCCAGGCCTGGGTTCGGCCGGAGTATGGCATGTGGGCAGGGAATTCGCCGTGGAAGCTTTATATTGAGTCACACTTCAATCCTGTAGTTGCCCCGGAAGACTGCCGGGTGTGGTTGTTCGATTCATTGGACAGCGCAAAGTTTAACTGAAACTTTCCCGTCAACGCATGAACTTGCGGTGGCCATACACCGACATCAGCATGCCGAACCCGGCCAGCAGGGTGACGATGGAGGTGCCACCGTAACTGACCAGGGGCAGCGGCACACCCACCACCGGCAACAGGCCGGATACCATGCCGGCATTCACCATCACGTAAACCGAAAAGGTGAACGCCAGGCTGCCGGCCAGCAGGCGGGAATAGGTGTCCTTGGCCATGCTGGCGATGTACAGGCTGCGGCCGATGATGAAGAGATAGGCGAGGAACAGCAGGCTCACGCCCAGCAGGCCGAATTCTTCCGACAGCACGGCCAGGATGAAATCCGTATGGCGCTCCGGAATGTATTCCAGCCGGGACTGGGTGCCCAACAGCCAGCCCTTGCCGGTCCAGCCACCGGAACCTACGGCGATTTTTGACTGGATGATGTTCCAGCCCGTGCCCAATGGGTCGGAGCTGGGATCGAGGAAGGTGCGCACCCGGTTCCGCTGGTACTCGTGCATCACCATCCACAGAGCCGGCGCCGCGGCCACCGCCACCGCGCCCAGGCCCAGTATCCAGCGCCACTGCAATCCGGCCAGGAAAATCACGATGGCGCCGGACAGGCCCACCAGCAGGGCCGTACCCAGGTCCGGTTGCCGCGCGATCAGCAGGGCCGGCGCCACCAAAAGGACAACCGCCATCAGGGTCATGCGCAAATTGGGTGGCAGGTTGCGCGGATGGAAAAACCAGGCCAGCGTCATGGGCAATGCCAGTTTCATGATTTCCGAAGGCTGGAAACGCACCACACCGAAATCCAGCCAGCGATGAGCACCTTTGCCCTCACCCACCACCCAGGTGGCAGCCAGCAGCAACAGGCCGATGGCATACAGCCAGGGCGTCCAGGTGCGCAGGATGTGTGGCGGCACCAGGCTCAGGCCCAGCAGCGCTGCCAGCCCCACGCCCAGGCGAATGGCCTGGCGAGTCACCATGTCCATGCTTTCGCCCGATGCGCTGTAGAGCACCAGGAGGCCTCCGCCCATCACCAGCATCAGCCCCGCCAGCAGTGGCCAATCCAGCCTGGGCCAGGCGACCCAGGCAGGCACCAGACGGCTCAACCGGGAAGTGATCATTGCGGTTCCTGCGCCAGCCAGGACTGGATTACCGTTTTCGCCACCGGCGCTGCTTCACGTGAACCGCCGCCACCGTGCTCCACCACCACCGCCACCACGATGCTGGGTTTGTCGAAAGGCGCATAGGCAATGAACAGCGCGTGATGGCGCAGGTGCGCCGCCACATCTTCGCTCTGCTTTTCCTCTTCCTGCGACATCCGGATCACCTGCGCCGTGCCACTTTTGCCGCCCATTTCGAATCCATCCAGCGGCAGCAGTCCTCGCGCGGTTCCGGCCGGGCCATGAATCACCCGGTGCAAGCCATTGAGAACCGCCTGCCAATTATCAGGCTGCACCACCGGCACCTGACCGGCCAGAGGAGCCTCGATACGCTCCACCCGCTCGTTTCCGGGTTGCTTGGCGGCATACAGCAGGCGAGGCTCAAACCGGCGGCCACCGTTCACCAGCGTGGACAGCGCAACCGCCAGCTGCAGCGGCGTAACTACGTTGAAGCCCTGTCCTATGCCGGCAATCACGGTTTCTCCGGGATACCAGGGTTGGTTGAACCGGCCGCGTTTCCAGGCCCGGGAAGGCAACACACCGGCCGCCTCTCCGGGCAGGTCCACGCCGGTTACCTGGCCAAAACCGAACTGCGACAGGTAATCGTGCATCTCATCGATGCCGAGCTCCAGTGCGATCTGATAGAAGTAGGTATTGACGGACATTTCCAGGGCCGACTCGATGTTCACCCACCCATGGCCACCCTTGCGCCAGTCACGATAGGGCCGGCTCACGCCTGGCAGAAAGAATTCGCCACTGGAAAAAATCCGCCGGTCCACGCTGGCCATTCCCTTTTCCAGGCCCGCCAGGCCCACAAACGGCTTCAGCGTGGAACCCGGTTCAAAGTTGCCCTGCACTGCGCGGTTGAACAGCGCGCGGCCCGGTGCGTCAAGTATGGCCTGGTAATCTGCCGAACTGATTCCGTAAACAAACGGGTTCGGATCAAACGCCGGCTTGCTGACCATGGCCAGCACCGAACCGTCGTTGGGGTTGATGGCCACCACCGAGCCCGGGCGGTCATCCAGCGCTTCCCAGGCCGCCTGTTGCACCGCGATGTCCAGCGACAGCACCAGGTCATCACCGTGCTGCGGATCGCGCC
>CBFGWJ010000026.1:0-12483 GCA_965652335.1 uncultured Gammaproteobacteria bacterium
GGTCCGCTGCCGAGTATCCACGGACAAACTGGTACGTTTCCGGCAGGAACCAGCCTTCCGGATTCTCGGCGCCGGTCAGCTGCTTCGCCAGATCCGCCAGGTCCTCCACACTGGTAACGTCCGGGCCCAATAATGCATCGGCCTGCACAGCCGCCAGCATCTGCGCCACCGTCCAACCTTCAACGATGGTGAAGCGGTAATGGATCACGTCTCCCGACTGCAGCTTTTGCAGCAGTTGGGCGGGAGTCAGCCCTGCCTCAAAACGGTATTCTCCCGCCTGAACCGGCGCGGGCTGCTGGCGCATCAACCAGCGCCACTGCCAGTTGAACTCAGTGAGGCCTCCAGCCTGCAAATTCTGTATCACGGCCCGGCCACTCATTCCGGGATCGACCACGAAAACCTGCCCGTCGGGCGGGATGTCCAGGGCTCGCTGCAGGAACTGCTGGTACTGCGATCGCAGCACAGCAAAAATCACAGCACCGGCCAGTACGGCCAGCAGAAGGCTGTAGCCGAACCACCTGAGCACTCTTGTGTTCGCGCTGCTCAACGGATTGCCAGTTTGAATGATTCGAAAGTACCCGGCATCACTGCTGCGCCAACCAGTGCTGGACTTCGCGGGTCCGCGGACCGATCTCATATTCCCAGTGATCGATATGAGTTATCGGCACAACGCCGCGCACCGCGTTGCAGAGGAAAACCTCCTGTGCGTCCGGCAGCATGTCCAGCTGGATGCGACGCTGTTCACACAATGGCCTGAACGCCTGCAGGATGGCGGCGCGCAGCACGCCGCGGACACCACAGCGATCCATCCTGGGTGTGAGCAGACGGCCATTGAGCACCAGGAAAATATTCGCCGAGGTGGCGCAGACCACATGGTCATCCGGATCCAGCAGTATCCCTTCCTCGAAACTCTTCTGGTCCACCTCGCCACGCGCCAACACCTGCTCCAACCGGTTGAGATGCTTGATACCAGCCAGCTGCGGCTGTACTGCCAGACGCAGGCTGCAGATGCTGGTCCGAAGTCCCAGCTGTGCCTGTCTGCCGATATCTTCGGGCATGGCGTGAGCGGAAATGATCCGGTCTGCCGGGGCCGGTTTACCCGGAGAATAGCCGCGCCCGGAAACAGCCCGGGTCAGGACGATTTTTACCACGCACTGGCCGCGGCCCGCCGCAACCGTCTGCACTTCGCGCAGCAGCAGCTGCTGCGGAAACTGGGGAATGCCCAGATGCTCGCAGGCGATGGCCAGGCGATCCATGTGCAGTTGCCAGAAACGCGGAGTGCCATTTTGCAAGGCGATGGTTTCAAATACGCCATCGCCATACTGCAAACCGCGGTTGCTGGCAGCAACCACGCCGGAAATTTCTCCGTTCACCAGGCAATCAAGCATCTTCCACCATCGCGGGTTCGGGGTGCAGCGCCAACAATAACCCGCGTGCCTTGTCCGCGGTTTCCTGCAGTTCGCGGGACGGCACGGAATCGGCCACGATGCCGGCGCCGGTGCGAAACCGGATTTCCCGGTCACTCAGCAGCATGCTGCGAATCAGAATGTTCATGTCCAGCGAGCCACTTCTGTCCAGGTATCCCATCGAGCCGGTGTAAAAACCCCTGCCCTGTTGCTCGAACTCAGCAATGATCTCCATGCAACGGACCTTTGGGCAACCGGTGATGGTGCCGCCAGGAAATACCGCCTGCATGGCCTGCACCGGGCCCGCCCCTTCCCGCAGGCGGCCCCGCACGTTGGAAACGATATGATGCACATGGGCATAACTTTCGATCACCATGAACTCATTGACTTCGACACTGCCAGGCACGCAAACACGGCCCAGGTCATTGCGCTCCAGGTCGATCAGCATAACGTGTTCGGCCTGTTCCTTGGGATTATCCATCAGTTCCCGCGCCAGTAAAGCGTCCTGCTGTGGATCCTGCCCGCGCGGGCGCGTTCCGGCAATCGGGCGGGTTTGCACGTCGCGACCCCGCACTTGCACCAGGCGTTCCGGCGAAGAACTCAGCAGCGAAACATCCTGCCAGCGCAGCATGCCGGCAAAGGGCGCCGGATTGCGCCGCCGCAAGCTGTTGTACAGCACGGCAGGATCGGGCCGGTCGACGAACCTGGCGCGCCAGGGACGGGAAATGTTGACCTGGAATACATCGCCCGCCGCGAGGTAATCCAGCACCGCCGAGACACCTGCCTCAAACCGGGCCGGCGGGTCTTCGTGCAATTCCTGTAAAGTGGGGATGGCGCCTTGCACCGCTGGAGGATTGTCTGCTGCCAGGCTGAGAATCCGTGCCAGGACATCGGCTGATTCAGCGATTGCCAGGGCACGCAACCTGGGTTCAGGCGCCGCTTCGCTGCGTGTATCAAATACCAGGACTGCACCCGGACAACGCTGGGCCAGGGCGTCGGGCAACCCACTGTCGTTGACCGGCAAACGCAGCGTGGGTTCGATGGTTGCGGCCATTTCATAACCGAGGTAGACAAACCAGCCGCCGCTGAAGGGAATCTCCGCTGCTTCCGGTACCCGGGGAGTCGCCCGCGGGTCCTTTTCCGCCTGGTACCACCGGTCCAGCCGCTCAAAAAAATCTCCACCGGAATTCCCACCTTCAACAGGCCCCGTAATGCGGCCATCGCTGTGCTGCACCAGCAATTCCTGGCCGGCATAGAGCAGCAGGCTGCAACCGGGACCGGCCGCATTGTCGAGCAGGAAAGGAAACTCCCGCGGGTTTGCCGCGCTCAGGCCGACCAGGTCCGGGACCCGGTCCAGCCATTGGTAATGACTGGCCGGCACGGTGCTTGATCAGCCGGTGAAGCGGGAGAAAATCAGGGTGCCGTTGGTGCCGCCAAAGCCGAAGGAATTGGACAGGGCTGTGTTGATCCGGACATCGCGCGCGTGGTTGGCGACGTAATCCAGATCACAGCCTTCACCGGGATTTTCCAGGTTGATGGTGGGCGGAACAACTCCATCGCGGATGGCAAGGATGGTGAATATGGCTTCAACCCCCCCGGCGGCACCCAGCAGGTGGCCGGTCATGGACTTGGTGGAGCTCACCATCATGCGCCGGGCATGTTCGCCAAACGTGCTTTTTACCGCATCCGATTCGGCCCGGTCACCCAACGGCGTGGAAGTGCCATGGGCATTGATGTAGTCCACCTGTTCCGGGCTGATGCCGGCATCCCGCATCGCAATCGCCATGCAGCGTGCCGCACCTTCACCGTCCTCTGGTGGGGCGGTCATGTGATAGGCATCGCCACTCATGCCGAAACCGATCAGTTCGGCGTATATGTTCGCACCGCGCCGTTTGGCATGTTCCAGCTCTTCCACCACCAGAATGCCGGCGCCGTTGGACAACACAAAGCCATCGCGGTCACGGTCCCACGGCCGGCTGGCGGCCTGCGGATCGTCATTGCGCGTGGACATGGCCTTGGCGGCAACAAATCCGGCCATGGCGGTGGGCGTAGTACCGTACTCGGCTCCGCCGGCAACCATGACATCGGCATCGCCGTAACTGATCATCCGCGCGGCCATGCCGATATTGTGGGTCGAAGTGGTGCAGGCGGTAACGATGGCGATATTGGGCCCTTTGAACCCGAAACGGATCGACAGGGAACCACCAATCATGTTGACGATGGAACCGGGAATGTAAAAAGGCGAAACCCGCCGCGGACCTTTGTCGCGGTATGTCAGCATGGTGCTTTCAATCGTTGCGATGCCGCCGATACCGGCGCCCAGCGCAAAGCCCACCCGCTCCGGATTGACGCCCGCATCGTCCGCCAGCAACCCGGCATCGTTAATGGCCTGAACGCCTGCCGCAACACCGTATTGCAGGAATTTATCCGAGCGCCGCGCTTCTTTCTCGTCCATGAACTGGCCGGGTTCAAAGTCGCGAATTTCCCCGGCAATGCGGGTACTGAGCGGGGATACATCAAATTCGGTAACCGGGCCGATACCGCTTCTGCCTTCGCGAATGGCAGACCAGGCCGCTTCCACGGTATTGCCCACTGGGCTCAGCAGGCCCATGCCTGTGATGACGATTCGGCGTTTGGACACGCTTGGGGACCTCATTTCATCCGCCCGGCAGCAGGAGCCTGCCGGGTATTTGGGGGTAAGGCAGTAACCGGCGACTACCGGTTACTGCTGCCAGGCGACAAAAAATGCTCAGGCGAATTTGCGGGCCAACAATGCTTCGGCCCGGATCAGGCCAAATTTCAGGAATTGGCCTTCACGTAATCAACAGCCTGCTGAACCGTGGTGATTTTTTCTGCTTCTTCGTCGGGAATTTCGCACTCAAACTCTTCTTCCAGTGCCATCACGAGTTCAACCGTATCCAGCGAGTCGGCGCCAAGATCATCGACGAACGATGCGGTAGGTGTAACTTCCTCTTCCTTTACGCCAAGTTGCTCGATGACGATTTTTTTGACGCGGTCTTCAATGCTGCTCATTTTCAGAATTATCCTCGTTAGGGTGGTACCGGGCCGCAATTCTAGAGAATAAGCGGCTTCGATACCAGTTCATTGACATTCGCAGCAGTATGGCTGTTGCTGCGAAATTCACAAAAAATCAATTAAATTTCAGATAGTTAAAATTGATATTGAAACTAAAATCACATATACATCCCGCCGTTCACATGAATCACCTGTCCGGTAATGTACGAACCCAGCGGCGAAGCCAGGAATGCAACCGCCGCCGCAATGTCTTCCGGCTGGCCCAAGCGCTGCAGCGGAATGTCCGCGACGAGCTTTTCACGCTGGGTTTCGTCCAGCTCGCGCGTCATGTCGGTGTCGATGAAACCCGGCGCCACGGTATTCACGGTAATGCCGCGTGAGCCCACTTCCCGTGCCAGTGAGCGGCTGAAACCTTCCATGCCCGCCTTGGCAGCGGCGTAATTGGCCTGTCCGGCATTGCCCATGCAGCCGATCACCGAAGAAATGCTGATGATACGCCCGTTGCGTGCTTTCATCATGCCTCGCAGGCAGGCCTTGCTGAGCGTGTAGACGGATTTCAGGTTGGTATCGAGCACCGCGTCCCAGTCTTCATCCTTCATGCGCATCAACAGCTGGTCGCGGGTGATGCCGGCATTGTTGACCAGGATGGTGGGCGCGCCGAGCTCGGCACTGATATGCTGTACCAGTTCCTCCGACGCACCGGCCTCGTTGACATCCAGCCGGACACCACGACATTGGTCATCCAGCGCCTTGAGACGTTCACTGACCGCAGCGGCGCCATCGGTGCTCGTTGCGGTGCCCACCACGATCGCTCCCAGGCCCGCCAGCCGGTCGGCAATGGCAGCACCGATTCCGCGACTGGCCCCGGTGACCAGGGCTACCTGCCCTTCCAGGCTCCATTCCATTTCAAACCCACTCCTGAATGATTTTTTTCATGGCATCTGTGTCCGTGATGGCCGCCGTCTGGGCGTCTCGAGCATTGCGGCGATTCAGCCCGGCCAGCACACCACCCGGGCCGCACTCGACAAACCGGTGCACATCCCACGACTGCAATTCCGCGATGGTTTCCGTCCAGCGTACCGGTTTCCACAGTTGCTCGGCCAGCGCAGTGCGTACTGCATCCGCATCCTCGTGGCTGGAGACGTCGGCATTGTGCAGGACCACAATACGGCTGCCGGCCACCGCAGTGTCCTGCAATGCCGGCAGCAATTGCTCCGCTGCGCCGCGCATCAGGGCGCAGTGGGAGGGAACACTTACGGGCAAGGTCACAGCCCTTTTGGCCCCTGCTTCCCGGGCCGCGACACAAGCCCGTTCGACGGCTTCGCGATGGCCGGCAATCACAGTCTGGCCGGGCGAGTTGTAGTTGGCGCAGGAAACCACTTGCCCTTCCGCCACCGCTTCACACACCTGTTGCAACACTTCATCTTCCAGGCCAAGTATGGCGGCCATGGCTCCGGTACCGGCTGGCGTGGACTGCTGCATCAGGCGCGCCCGCTGCTCCACCAGGGCCACGGCGCTGACAAACTCCAGCCTGCCCGCCGCCACCAGCGCGGCATATTCGCCAAGGCTGTGCCCGGCCATGTATGGCGGAGTGAAACCACCCTGCTCCTGCCATACGCGCCAACAGGCGATGTCAGCGGCCAGCATTGCCGGCTGGGTGATTTCCGTCTGGTCCAGCTGTTCCTTCGGGCCTTCCTGCACCAGTTGCCAGAGATCGAAGCCGAGAACTTGTGAGGCCTCATCAAACGTCTGCACCACCAACGCGGATTGGCGGGCCAGTGTTTCAAGCATGCCAACGGACTGTGAGCCCTGGCCAGGGAATAGAAATGCGCTGTGTTCCATGATCAATTCCGGACGATAAATCAATATCGGATCAGGGCAGAACCCCAGGTAAAACCACCGCCAAAGGCTTCCAGCAACATCAGCTGGCCACGCTGCAGGCGACCATCACGCACCGCCTCATCCAGCGCCAGGGGCACCGAAGCCGCGGACGTGTTGCCATGGCGATCCACCGTGACCACTACCTGGTCCATACTCATGTCGAGCATTTTCGCGGTGGCGCTGATGATGCGATAGTTGGCCTGGTGTGGAATCAACCAGTCGAGCTCCGATTTGTCCACATTGTTGGCACCCAGGGTTTCATCGACCATGCGATGCAGGGTGCGCACCGCCACCTTGAAAACTTCATTGCCACGCATGCTGATTTCCGGCTTGCCGGCATTCCGCTCGATTCCCGCAAAGCCGCGGGAAACACCCACGTCGGTATTCAGCAAATCTGCATAGCTGCCATCGGCATGAATGTGTGTGGACAGGATTCCCGGCTCTTCCGATGCTTCCAGCACGACAGCTCCGGCGCCATCGCCAAACAGAACCGCGGTATCCCGTTTGTTCCAGTTCAGCAGCTGAGTCAGGGTCTCGGCCCCGGCAACCAGCACTTTACGGGCATCGCCACAACGGATGAACTTGTCGGCGATACTGAGGGCATAAAGAAATCCGGAGCAGGCCGCATTGACGTCCATGGCACCGCAGTCGCCCAGGCCCAGTTCTTTCTGGATCAAACAGGCGGTACTGGGAAAAATCAGGTCAGGAGTGGTGGTGCCCAACACGAACAGGTCAATTTCGGCCGGGTCGACCTGTGCCGCTTCGATGGCTTTGCGGCAGGCCTCCAGGGCCAGGCTGCCGGTGGTTTCCCCCTCGCCGATGACGCGCCTTTCATGAATACCGGTGCGGTCACGGATCCACTCATCGCTGGTTTCCATGAATTGCTCAAGGTCTTTATTGGTCATTACCCTGGCAGGCAGCTGGCTACCGGTCCCGGTAATTCTTGAATAAATCAAGTTTGCTTCTCCAATTCAAACATCCGCATGGAAGCACCGATTCTTTGCGGGATACCGCGTCGGGCTTCCCGGCCGGCTTCCAGGATAGCCCTGGTGGTGGCTTTCACGCTGGAACTTCCGTGACTTTTGACAACCACTCCGTTGAGGCCCAGCAAAGGGGCACCATTATGCGCGGCAGGGTCGATCTGTGCCAGCATTGATCGCAGCGCAGCAGATGCCAACCAGGCACCCAGGCGGCTCGCCAGGCTGGAAGTAAGCGCCTTGCGCAACTCAGCTGACAGCATGCGTGCCAGGCCCTCACCCGCCTTGAGCATGAGATTGCCGGTGAAGCCGTCGCAGACTGCCACATCCACCTTGCCCGAAAATACATCATGGCCTTCAATGAAACCAATGTAGTTGATCGGCAGGTGGCGGAGCAGTTCGCTGGCCTCACGAACGCCTTCATGGCCCTTGCTGGCTTCATGGCCCACGTTCAGCAAGCCCACGCGCGGGTTCCTGATGCCATCCGCGACCTCGGCAGCCACCGAACCCATCACCGCGAATTGCGCCAGCTGTTGCGGGCTCACCTGCAGGTTTGCACCCAGGTCAAGCATGCCGGTGAAGCCGGACCCATGCGGCACATGCGCCATGATGGCCGGGCGTTCGATGCCGGCCAGCAATCCCAGGTTCTTTACCCCCAACGCCATCAGCGCGGCGGTGCTTCCGGAGCTCACGCTGGCGTCCGCATCACCCACAGCCTGAAGTTGCAGGGCCTTGCCCATGCTGCTGGCTGCGCCGGCCCGCAGAGCGGCGGATGGCTTTGCATCCATCGCCAGGCAGGTTTCCGCATCGGCAATTTGCAGGCGATGGCTGCCCGAGTCCCTCCATGAGTCCCTCACTGATCTGCTCCATGAGCCGCTCAGTGATTCGCTCAATGCCGATTCAATGGCCTGGCGTTGTCCACACAAAATCAGGCGAATGCCGTCATCTTCATGCAGTGCCCGCAGCGCGGATGGAACAGAAACTGACAGGCCGTGATCACCGCCATGTGCATCCAGGGCAATGGTCGCGGTGTCACCGTCGTTCAAGGCCATGCCCGGTTTATGCCGAAGGGATTCAGGCCTCGGCGCGAATGCCCGGGGCCAGGTGGATTACTCTTCGTCGAATTCGACAACCTTGCTGTCGATTACCTTGCGGCCACGGTAATACCCCTCGGGGCTTACGTGGTGACGCAGGTGGGTTTCGCCCGTGGTGGGCTCGACCGAAAGGGCACGGGCCGACAGGGCGTCATGTGAGCGACGCATATCCCTTCTGGATGAGGTTTTGCGATTTTGTTGAACAGCCATTTCATTGCTCCATTAAATTGATTGGATTGATTGGATCGATCATTTCTTGCCGGCTGCGCCGGAACCATTCCTGCTGCCGGCCCAAGCCTTCAGCTGGTCAGCCAGGCCAGCAAACGGCTGTTGGCGTGGCAGTTGTTCTTGCTCCACGGCCAGGTTCTCGCTGGCCACGGTGTATTCGTTCGCCTTTTCGTCCAGTTCCGGCAATTCCGGATTACGCGGCACCTGCGGTAATGCCAGGATCAGTTCGTCCTCGACCATCGCCAGGAAAGATACCTTGCCATGCTCCGCCAGAATGGCCTCATAGCCTTCCGGCAACAACCCTTCCTTGCTGATATCATCAATCACGCCCAACAGGGTGCTGCGCTTGATGACTTCCTGGTAGGGTTCCAGGCTGCGCTGGCACACCAGCCACAACGCGGCTTCAACTTCCAGCTGTATTCTCACGCCCACCAGGGAATCCCGGTCGAACTGGACGCTGAAGCTGGCCAATCCGTCGTCCCTGGCGAGGAACGGTTTCAGGCGTTCCATGCGGCTGAATGGCATGGTTCCGGAGAAACTCCGGTGACCTTCAGCAGCTTTCTGCGGATCAATAAAATCCGGGTATTCTAGGGACATGGTCATACTCCCTGCGGTGCAACTGGATTTTATTTTATCTTTGGGTACCGCGCACAAACCGGCGATTTTACTACAGAAATGAATTCAAAGTCACCCAGTTATGATTTAATTCTGGCATCCACCAGTCCGTACCGGAAAATGCTCCTGCAGCGGCTGGGGCTGCAGTTCACCTGCCAGGCCCCACACATGGACGAAACCCCCTTGCCCGGCGAACCGGCCGCACACCTGACCCAACGCCTCGCCCTGGGCAAAGCGGAAAGTGTTGCCCGCCTTCAAACTGAAGCGCTGGTCATCGGCTGCGACCAGGTGGCTGAATTTGACGGCCGCATTGTGGGAAAGCCCGTCCACAGGCAAGAAGCCATGGCGCAACTCATGGCGTTTTCAGGCCGAACCGTCGAATTTCTGTCGGCTCTGTGTGTGATGCGGCAGGCAAGCGGCTTTTGTGAGGAAGTCACGGTCTCCACCCGGGTTCATTTCCGCGAATTCAGCAGTGCTGAGGCTGAACGGTACATCGCGCTTGACCAACCCCTTGATTGCGCCGGTTCCATCAAGTCTGAGGCCGCTGGCTCGGTATTATTGCGCGCACTGGAGTCTCCGGATCCGACCGCCTTGATCGGGCTGCCGCTCATTGCGCTTTGCCACATCCTGCGCAATGCCGGTTTATCGCTCCCCTGAAGCAGGCCTGGTCGGTGCATTGCCGGCACGCCGCGGGCAAGTCCGGCTGTCTTGGTTGCTGGTCACAGCATCTGTCATAATGCAGCAAAATGCCTGCAACAGGCATTTTTTGTTTCACTACATACCTTGCCGTACGGAGACATTCCATGAACCCAGCAGCCTGCAAGCATTGGCGACTTGAAAGCGACCTGGACGGCATAGCGTGGCTCACGCTGGACCGCGCTGATGAAAAAACCAACAGTCTTTCACGCGAGGTGCTGACCGAGCTGGAGTTGATTGTCGATGGGCTGTCCAAGGCCCAGCCTCGCGGGCTGGTCATACAGTCGGGCAAGAAAGGCTCGTTCGTCGTTGGCGCTGACGTGCGGGAATTTGAAGGCGTGACTGACCCTGATTCAGCTGCTGCATCCATTCGCGAAGTGCACCAGCTGTTTGATCGCATCGAGGCATTCCGCTTTCCGGTAGTGGTTGCTATTGAAGGCTTCTGCCTCGGTGGCGGCCTGGAGCTGGCGCTGGCCTGCCATTACCGCATTGCGCTGGACGTACCGCATACCCGCCTCGGTTTTCCGGAAATCAAACTCGGCATCTATCCGGGTTTCGGCGGCAGCGCGCGCACAACGAAGCTGCTGGGTGGCCCCAAGGCCATGGAACTGATGCTGGGTTCGCGCATGTTGCGGGCACGGCAAGCGAAGACACTGGGGTTGGTGGACCAACTGGCAGGCCCACACACTTCTTTGCGCTGGGCTGCTCGCAATGCCGTGTTGAAAAACCGGCGCAGCAGAAAGCCGGGGCTGTTGAGAAAGCTGAGTAACAGCGGGCCTGCCCGCAAACTGTTCGCGCCGATGATTGAAAAGCAGACCGCCAGTCGCGCCAATCCTGCCCACTACCCTGCTCCATTTTCGCTGATCGAAGCCTGGAAGGAACACGGCAACAGCAAAAAGGCCATGCTGGAACAGGAAGCCGTTCGTGTAGGCACACTGATCACCGGCGAGGTTTCACGCAACCTGCGTCGCGTCTTCTGGTTGATGGAAGGCCTTAAAGCGGCCGGCAAGAACAGCGATTTCCGCGCCCGGCGCGTGCATGTCATCGGCGCCGGCGTCATGGGCGGAGACATTGCTGCCTGGTGCGTGCTGCAGGGCCTGGAAGTCACCCTGCAGGATCGTGAGATGAAATACATTGATCCCGCCATCAAGAGAGCCGACAGCCTGTTCCGCAAGAAACTGCGGTCGCCAGACCTGGTTGCCGGCGCCCGCAGCCGCCTGCTGCCGGACGTCGATGGCAAGGGTGTTTCATCGGCAGACGTGGTGATCGAGGCCATCTTTGAAAATGCCGACGCCAAGCGGGCCCTGTACAGCCAGGTTGAGCCGAAACTGAAGCCCGAAGCCATTCTGGCAACCAATACTTCCGCGATCCCGCTGGCAGAACTATCCCGCGAACTGGAACAGCCATCGCGCCTGATCGGCCTGCATTTCTTCAACCCGGTAGCGAAAATGCCGTTGGTGGAAGTGGTCTACGACGACATCACCCGTCCCGGGGAAATTGAACGTGGCGCCGCCTTCTGCAACCAGATCAACCGCTTCCCTCTGGCGGTGACCAGCACACCCGGATTCCTGGTCAATCGCGTACTGGCCCCTTACATGCAGCGGGCATTGCGTATCCATCGCGACCGCGGCATTCCAAAAGAGGCGCTGGACCAGGCTGCACTGGATTTCGGCATGCCCATGGGTCCGGTGGAACTGGCCGACACCGTGGGCCTGGACGTTGGCCTCAGCGTCATCCGGCTGCTGGGTGGCGAGTCTGCCGGCGAGGAAGTGGCAGCACTGCAGGCCATGGTTGACCAGGGCAAGCTGGGTAAAAAATCCGGTGAAGGCTTTTACCGCTGGAACAAGGGCAAACCGGTGAAGGACAAAGAGGCCATCCAGGGCATCAACCTGAAGTCACTGGCTGCCGAACTCATGCAGCCCTATTTTGACGAATGCCGCTCCTGCCTGGATGACAGGGTGGTGGAGAGCGCTGATTTCCTGGATGCGGGCATGATCTTCGGAACCGGCTTCGCACCGTTTCGTGGAGGACCGCTGCACTATCTCGCCAGCCAGCCAGCCATTCACCAAACGGGCGAACCGGCCACCCGAAACGACCCGGATGAATCTCGAGGAGAGTTACTGTGAAAGGTGAGCTGCGTCGAATAGCCATTATTGGTGGTAACCGCATTCCATTTTGCCGCTCGAATACCATGTATTCGGAAAAGTCCAATATGGACATGCTGGCCGCCGCGCTGGAAGGCGTGGTGCAACGCTTCGGATTACAGAACCGGCAATTGGACGAAGTGGTCGCAGGCGCAGTCACCACGCATCCGCGTGATTTCAACCTGGCCCGGGAAGCCGTACTTTCCACAACGCTTTCGCCACTGACCACCGGAATCACCCTGCAACAGGCCTGCGGGACCAGCCTGCAGGCAGCCATGATGATTGGCGCCAAGATTGCCTGTGGCCAGATCGAGTGCGGTATCGCCGCCGGCACCGATACCACATCGGATCCACCGATCGTGTTCGGCCCACGCTTTTCGCAACGGCTGGTGAAAGCGGGCGCCGC
>CBFGWJ010000027.1:0-12372 GCA_965652335.1 uncultured Gammaproteobacteria bacterium
CTGGCTGAACTGTGCCAGGGTTTTGAAAAATTCCCGCAAACGATGATCAACGTGCCGGTGGCGGCAGGAGCTGCGCAGCGCATGCAGGGGTCTGAGCGCATTCAACAGGCTGTGCGTGACGTTGAAGCCAGCCTCAACGGCAGGGGCCGCGTGATATTGAGGCCATCGGGTACCGAGCCGTTGATCCGTGTCACCCTGGAAGGCGCCGATGCCGGCCTGGTGGCCAGGCTGGCACAGCAGCTGGCTGCCACCGTACAGGAAGAACTTCAGGCCTGACCGTTCAGATCTGGCCATTGAGGCCTGATCCTTCAGTGTTGAATGGTGCCCGCCGGCCAGGAAGGCAGGGTTCTGGCGCAATATCCGGGCTAAGAGATAACGCCCAGCTCCTTTCCTACCCGTTGGAAAGCTGCAATCGCCTGGTCCAGGTCAGCAGTTTGGTGCGCCGCTGAAACCTGCACGCGAATGCGGGCTTCGCCCTTGGGAACGACGGGAAAAAAGAAGCCGATAACGTAAATGCCTTCATCGAGCAGGCGCCGGGCAAATTGTTGCGCCAGCTGAGCCTCATACAGCATCACCGGCACGATCGGGTGGACGCCTTCCTTGATATCAAAGCCTGCCTGTTTCATCCCGGCACGGAAATAACGCGTGTTTTCTTCCAGTTGGTCACGCAGGCGGGTGGTGCTGCTGAGCATTTCAAACACTTTGATGGAAGCCGCCACCAGTGGCGGCGGCAACGTGTTGGAAAACAGGTAGGGCCGTGAACGCTGCCGCAACAGTTCGACCACGGATTTCCGGCCAGTCGTAAAACCACCGGAACCGCCGCCCAGTGCTTTGCCCAGGGTCGATGTAAAAATATCGATGCGGTCCATTACGCCGTGGTATTCGGCCGAGCCACGCCCGGTTTTGCCGATAAAACCGGTGGCGTGGCTGTCATCCACCATTACCAGCGCGTTGTATTTTTCCGCCAGGGCGCAGATTTCATCGAGTTTGGCGATATACCCGTCCATGCTGAACACGCCATCGGTGGCAATCAGCCGGATGCCGCAATCCTGGCTGGCCTGCAGCGCCCCTTCAAGGGCCTGCATATCGCTGTTGGGATAGCGGTACCGGCGCGCCTTGCACAGCCGGATGCCATCGATGATTGAGGCATGGTTCAGCGCATCGGAGATGATCGCGTCGTTCTCGCCCAGCAGGGTTTCAAACAATCCGCCGTTGGCATCGAAACAGGATGTGTAAAGGATGGTGTCGTCGGTGCCAAAGAAACCGGAAATGGTCTTTTCCAGCTGTTTGTGCAGGTCCTGGGTGCCGCAAATGAAACGCACGCTGGCCAGGCCGAATCCATGGTCTTGCAGCGCCTGTTGCGCAGCCGCAATCACTTCGGGGTTATCCGCCAGGCCCAGGTAGTTGTTGGCGCAGAAATTCAGCACTTCCTGGCCGCCGCTCACCTTGATGTGTACCCGCTGTGGCGTGGTGATCACGCGCTCTTCCTTGTACAGGCCCGCGGCGCGGATTTCTTCCAGCGTCGCATCCAGTTTTTGCATGGCTTCGAGGGTTCTTGGTTCCTGCATTTCGATGTTTTCCTTTCGCGGTCTTGTCTTACCGGCTGCCCGTCCAGTCGCACACCACCTTGCCACAATCGCCAGCACGCATCAGTTCAAATCCACTGGCAAAATCATCGATGGAAATGTGGTGGGTCAAAACGCGCTGCAGCGGGAATCCCGTCAATACCATCTGGGTCATTTTGTACCAGGTTTCATACATGCGGCGGCCGTAGATGCCGTGCAGCTCCAGCCCTTTGAAAATCACCTGGTCCCAGTCGCAGCTGGTGCCTTCCGGCAGGAGGCCGAGCAACGCCACTTTGCCGCCGTGGTACATGTGGTGCAGCATGTCATTGAAGGCCTGCGGGTTGCCCGACATCTCCAGGCCGATATCGAATCCGTCGATATGCAGCTCCTTTACGACGTCGGCAATCGACTCTCGTTTCACGTTCACAATCCGGCTGGCGCCCATTTCCCTGGCCAGACCCAGGCGATAGTCGTTCACATCGGTGATCACCACGTGCCGGGCGCCGATATGCCGGCAGATTCCTGCGGCGATGATGCCAATCGGGCCGGCGCCCGTGATAAGCACGTCTTCGCCCACCAGGTCGAACTGCAGCGCGCAATGCGCTGCGTTGCCGAACGGGTCAAAAAACGCGGCGAGTTCGGGGGCAATTTTGTCCGGTATCGGCCAGAGGTTGGAAGCCGGAACAACCACGAACTCGGCGAAGGCACCATTGCGGTTTACACCGATTCCCACGGTATTGGGGCAGAGGTGGGTACGGCCGGCGCGGCAGTTCCTGCAATGGCCGCAGACAATGTGGCCTTCAGCCGAAACGCGGTCGCCCTGCCGGTAGCCGGTGACCCCTTCGCCCAAGGCCTCGATGCGGCCCACAAACTCATGGCCGATGATCAGCCCGGGCTTGATGGTGCGGCGCGCCCAGTCGTCCCAGTTGAAAATGTGCACATCGGTGCCGCAAATGGCGGTTTTCTCAACCCGGATCAGCACCTCGTTCGTACCCGGCGCAGGTACCGGTACGTGTTCCATCCAGATCCCGGTATCCGCCTTGCTCTTGACCAGGGCGCGCATTGTTTGGCTCATCGTAATTCCTGGAAAATTGGGGCCAGGCCGGCTGGACCCCGTGATCGAAGAAGGGCGATTATAGCCGAGGAAACTACCCCGAAACGTGGAGATTTGGGGTGCTTGCGTGTATTCTACGCGGTTCTTCGGGGCGGTTCTTCGGGCCGCCTTCACAGCAGGAGAGGCCCGCGCAGGTTCGTGCAGGCCGGGAACAAGGTGATGACAGGCAAGCTATTCATCAAAACCCACGGTTGCCAGATGAATGAGTACGATTCGGCCAAGATGCGCGACGTTCTGATGGACTCCCATGGCCTGGAAATCACTGATCGTGAAGAGGAAGCCGATGTCATCCTGGTGAACACCTGCTCCATTCGCGACAAGGCCCAGGAAAAAGTGTTTTCCCAGCTCGGTCGCTGGAAGAAGCTGAAAAAGAACAATCCGCAGGTGGTGATTGGCGTGGGTGGTTGCGTGGCCAGCCAGGAAGGTTCCGCCATCATCCAGCGCGCGCCATTCGTGGATATGGTATTCGGTCCGCAGACACTGCACCGCTTGCCGGTAATGCTGGATTCGGTGCGGTCCACCGGCCGTCCGGCGGTCGACATTTCCTTTCCTGAAATCGAGAAATTCGACCACCTGCCTGAGCCGGGCGCCGATGGGCCAACAGCATTTGTGTCAGTGATGGAGGGCTGCAGCAAGTATTGCAGTTTCTGCGTAGTCCCTTACACGCGTGGCGAGGAAGTCAGCCGGCCTTTCGATGATGTGATAGTCGAGTGCGCCAAGCTGGCTGCCCAGGGTGTGAAGGAGATCAACCTGTTGGGCCAGAATGTCAACGCCTACCGCGGCCCCATGCACGATGGCACCACGGCCGACCTGGCGTTACTGATCCATTACGTGGCCGCGATTGACGGGATCGACCGCATCCGGTTCACCACCTCGCATCCCGTGGAGTTCGGCAACAGCCTGGTGGAAGCTTTTGGTGAGGTCCCGCAGCTGGCCAACTACCTGCACCTGCCGGTGCAGAGCGGCTCCGACCGGGTGCTGGCCATGATGAAACGCGGCCACACCGTTCTCGAATACAAGCAGAAGATACGCCGCATACGTGAACAGCGCCCGGATATCAGTCTCTCCTCCGATTTCATCGTCGGCTTTCCAGGCGAAACCGAGCGTGATTTCGAAGATACGATGAAGCTGATCGAAGAGCTGAATTTCGACCAGAGCTTCAGCTTCATTTTTTCGCCCCGTCCCGGAACACCGGCCGCCAACCTGCCTGATGACACCCCCATGGCGGTGAAAAAGGAACGCCTGGCGCGCTTGCAGGGGCAGATAAACCAGCAGGCCGCCGCCATCAGTGCCGCCATGGTGGGAACCGTGCAGAAGGTGCTGGTTGAAGGCCACAGCAAGAAGAACCGGCAGCAACTCAGCGGCAAAACCGAAAACAACCGCACTGTCAACTTTGACGGCAATCCGCGCCTGGTTGGTCAATTCGTTGACATCCGGATTGACGAAGCACTGAGCAATTCCTTGCGTGGCCGCGTCGTGATACGCGATCGGGATTCACTGGCCGTTGCCTGATTCGCTGATGAGCAAAAGTATTACCCTGGAACTGGAGCCAGCGGATTCAACCCGCCTGGCCAATCTCTGCGGCCAGTTCGACGGGCATCTGAAGCAGATCGAGTCGCGCCTGGGGATCGTAATTTTCTGCCGTGGCAACCTGTTCACACTGGAGGGCGATGCCGACACCATCAAGGCTGCGGGCAAGCTGCTTCGGCAGTTGTACGAGTTGTCCGCCCATGAAATCCTTACGCCGGAAGTGATCAACCTGCACCTGCAGGAATCCGGCATGGAAGAGCTGCATGCGGAAGGTATGCCCGAACATCCCGCGGACGCCGGAATCCGCACCAAGCGCGGGTTGATCCGTGGGCGGGGCGCCAACCAGAAACAGTACATTCGCAACATAGCTTCGCACCCCATCAACTTTGGAGTGGGGCCTGCCGGCACCGGCAAAACCTATCTGGCCGTAGCCTGCGCAGTGGGTGCGCTGCAGGAAGATGCGATCCAGCGAATCGTGCTCGTGCGGCCGGCGGTGGAAGCGGGTGAACGGCTGGGCTTTCTCCCGGGTGACATGGCCCAGAAAGTCGATCCCTACCTGCGGCCGTTATACGATGCCCTGTATGAAATGCTGGGGTTTGAGCGGGTCTCGACGCTGATGGAGCGCAATGTGATTGAAGTGGCGCCGCTGGCTTTCATGCGCGGTCGGACGCTCAATGACGCATTCGTGATCCTGGACGAAGCGCAGAACACAACCCGGGAACAGATGAAGATGTTCCTCACCCGCATCGGTTTCGGATCCACCGCGGTGGTTACAGGCGACATGACGCAGGTTGACCTGCCCAACAAGCAGGCTTCCGGCCTGAAACACGCGCTGCGGATTCTGGCGGCGGTTGAGGGCGTGAGCGTGAGCCATTTCACCGCGCGCGACGTGGTGCGCCACCCCATCGTGCAACGGGTGGTTGAGGCCTACGATGCCGAGGAAGAAGCGGCCAGCGAACGGGCCTGATCACGATGGCCGCGTCAACCATCGAACTCTGCCTGCAAAACGCCAGCGGAGCCGGTGACATTCCGGAGCAAAGTGAGTTCGAGCAGTGGGTTGAAACGGCCCTGCAGGGCATGCCTGCGGCGATTCTGACCATTCGAATTGTTGATGAAGCGGAAAGCGCTGCATTGAACGGGCAGTACCGGCACAAGGCCGGCGCCACCAACGTGCTTTCATTTCCGGCAGAATTGCCTGAAGCAGTCGATCTGCCCCTGCTGGGCGACCTGGTCATCTGTGCGCCCCTGGTCGCAAGCGAGGCCAAGGAACAGGGCAAGCCAGTCAAGGCACACTGGGCCCACCTGGTGATCCATGGCACGCTGCATTTGCTGGGATACGATCACATTGAAGCGGCTGAAGCCGAGGAAATGGAGAGCCTGGAAATCCGCTTGTTGAGGCAATTGGGACTGTCAAACCCCTACACTTGAAGCATAGCCTGTCTGGCCATATCGGCAGCTGGCCCGTGAAAACACTGGAAACAACGCCCATGCGCCTCTATATTCAGGTTGGCGCAATTGGCGCTGCCAGGTGTATTCGGGCTTTTGCGGCTGATCCGATTCGTTTTGCCGCCCCTGGGCCCGGGTTTCCAAAATGAGCGAAGACCCTTCGAGTAGTGGTTCCGGGCGCAAGTCCTGGGTGGAGAAATTAGGCAAGGCTTTTTCCAACGTGCCTCGCAACCGTGAGGAACTGGAAGACATGTTGCAGGAACTGCGCGAGCAGGGTGTGCTGGATTCAGACGCCCTGGCGATGATGCTGGGAGCGCTGGAAGTTTCCGAGCAACAGGTACGTGACGCCATGATCCCGCGTTCGCAGATGGTTGTGGTTCCGGCCGACCAGGAGCTGGAAGAATTCCTGCCCCGTATCATTGAATCCGGCCATTCCCGCTTTCCCGTCATAGGCGAAGACCGCGATGGCGTGCTTGGAATTCTGCTGGCCAAGGACCTCTTGCCCCATGTGGCGGACAACAGCGGGAATTTTGACCTCAAATCGGCCATCCGCCCGGCCATGCTGATTCCCGAGAGCAAGCGCCTGAACATGCTGCTGCGTGATTTTCGGGCCAGCCGTAACCACATGGCTATCGTCGTGGACGAATACGGCGGAGTGTCCGGGTTGATCACCATCGAGGATGTGCTGGAGGAAATCGTCGGTGACATCGACGACGAATACGATGAGCACGAAGACGCGCTCATTCAAACCCTGTCCCCGGGGCATTACCAGGTGCAGGCGCTCACGCCGATTGATGAACTGAACGAAGAAATCGGTAGCGATTTCAGCGATGAGGACTACGGCACCATTGGCGGCCTGCTGATGGCCAGGTTGGGGCGCGTGCCTGAACTGGACGAAGTGATCGTCCTGGATGAAAAATATGAATTCCGAGTCACCCGCGCGGAAAGCCGCCGTGTGGTTACCCTGGAACTGAATGTCCGCCACTGACCGCGTGGCCGGCGGTTGGCAGCCTCGTCGTCATTTGGTTGGCTGTGTGGTCGCCTGCCTGCTGCTGGCGGCCAGCATGGTAACGCAGGCCCAGGGTCTTGGTGGCGGCCTTGGTGGCGGCCCGGTTGAATCTGCCCAAACCGAGGTCCAAGTCCAAACCCGGTCTCCGGTCGGAGAATGGCACGGTCCGCCGACCGGCGTCTGGCTGGTCACCTACGGCCCGGGGGAAATTTACTGGCAGAGATTTGGCCACAACGCCATCTGGATCCGCGATTCAGATCTGGGCCTGGACCATGTTTTCAATTTCGGGTTCTTTGATTTCGAACAGGAAGATTTCTTCCTGCGTTTCCTCCAGGGCCGAATGCTGTACTTCTCCGCCGCCCAGCCGGCCCAGAGTGAATTTGCCCAGTACATCGATGAGAACCGGTCCATCCGCCTGCAAAAACTGGCCTTGACGGAAGAGCAGGCCCTGCGCCTGGCGGATTACCTGGTGAACGAAGTCCGGCCGCAGAATCGTGACTACCTGTATGACTATTACCTGAACAACTGCTCCACGCGGATTCGCGATGCACTGGATGTTGCCCTGGATGGACAACTGCAGGCCCGGTTCTCGCCGGTGCCGGGAAGCCAGACGTTTCGCGAACATACCCGCCGACTTACGGTACAGGATTTCTGGCTTTACCTTGGGCTGGAAGTCGTGCTGGGCCGTCCGGTGGACAGGGCGTTGAGCCGTTGGGATGAATTTTTCATTCCCGCCGAACTGGCCGATGCCGTGAGCGAATTGGGTACGCAGGGGGTATTGCTGGAGGAAGACGTGATTTTGTTCCAGTCCAGCCTGCCCGATCCGGACGCTACCGCCCCGGTTCGCTGGCCGGCATATGGCATGCTGGGTTTGCTGGTTCTGGGCGTGTTCACCATCCTGGCCAGGCGCTGCTGGCCGCAACGCGTCCAGTCCCTGGCGCGATCCTGGCTGGTCCTGATCGCAGCAGCGGGCTCAGCGCTGGTTTTTTTCTGGTTCGGTACCGACCATGCTGTCGCGGCCGCCAATGTCAATCTGCTGCTGTTCAATCCGCTGGCGCTGTTGCTGATCCTGAAGCGGTTAACGAGGCCGGTTGCATGGCTGGTGTTGGTTACAGGATTGCTGGCGCTGCTGCAGGGCCTGCTGCCTGCGCCGCCGGGCCAATATACCAGTGATGTCGTGGCTGCTTTCCTGCCAATGAACATTGCAGCAGCCTGGGCCCTGTTGCGCGCTGACCGTACCGTCTGATGGGGTTCAATCACCAAGCTCAGCCAGCAGGTCGGCCTGCTGTTCCTGGGTCAGCGGGTCCACCAGCAAGTCCAGGTTGCCAGCCAGGACATCATCGAGCTTGTAGAGGGTCAGGTTGATGCGATGATCCGTGACGCGGCCCTGCGGGTAATTGTAGGTGCGAATGCGTTGCGAGCGGTCACCGCTGCCGACCTGCAGGCGCCGGGTACTGGCGGTCTCTTCGGCCTGCCTGGTCTGCTCCAGTTCCAGCAATCGTGCTTTCAGCAATGACAGGGCTCTGGCCTTGTTCTTGTGTTGTGAGCGTTCATCCTGGCATTCGATCACGATTCCGCTTGGAAAGTGCGTCACGCGAATGGCTGAATCCGTCTTGTTGATGTGCTGGCCGCCGGCACCGGAGGCGCGGAAGGTGTCGATGCGCATATCGGCGGGATTCAGGTCGATGTCGGTCACGTCTTCGGCTTCGGGCAGAATCGCCACCGTGCAGGCCGACGTGTGGATGCGCCCCTGCGATTCCGTTTCCGGCACGCGCTGCACCCGGTGCGTGCCGGATTCAAATTTCATGCGCGAATAGGCGCCATCTCCTTCCACCAGCACGATGATCTCCTTGAAGCCGCCATGTTCACCGTGGCTGGTGCTTATGATGTCGGTGCTCCAGCCCCGGCTTTCGGCATATTTCTGGTACATTCGAAACAGGTCTCCGGCGAAGATGGCTGCTTCGTCGCCGCCGGTACCGGCACGGATCTCAAGAAAAATATTGCGTTCGTCATTGGGGTCGGCCGGCAGCAGCAACAGCTGTATGCGGCGTTCCAGTTCCTCCAGCCGGGGCTCATTGTGCTGGATGTCCTCCAGGGCCATGCGCCGCAGTTCCGCATCGGGCTCAGTGAGCAACTGGCGCGCCTCGCGCACGGCTTCATCCGCGCTTCGCCAGCCCTTCCAGGCATCCACCAGTGGTTCTATCTGCGCATACTCCCGCGACAGGTTTTTGAACCTTTCGGGATTGGAGAAAGCCTCGGGCTGGGCCAGCAAGAGGGCAATCTCCTCATGCCGCTCCGCGACCTGCCTGAGTTTTTCACTGATGGATGTTTTCAATTTTCCTTGTCCATATCGGATCGCTCGGGTTCACCCCGGCCGCCAGGTTCGTCATCACCGAAAATCCGCTCTGCGGTGCGCAGCACTTCGTAATCCTGTTGCTCGGCTGCCTGGCGCATTTTCAGGCTGGGCTGGTGCAGGATCCGGTTGGTCAGCGTGCTGGCCAATTGGCCCAGTACAACGGCCGGGTCATGGCCCGCTTCCAGTCGTTTGTGTGCTCTCTGTACCAGTTCCAGCCCGTGAGCGTGGGCACGGTCGCGTATTTTTTCCAACGAGCGTGAGGCGCGCAAGCCATACAGCCAGCGCATGAAACTGTCCGCCGCTTCGTCCACGCTGGCGCTTGCAGATTCGGCTGCCAATAACCTCTGCTGCTGGTTTTCATCAACCACCTGCTGCAGGTCATCAATGCTGTACAGGTAGACATCGTCCAGCTCCGCGCACGCAGGCTCGATATCGCGTGGCACGGCAATGTCAACCAGGAACATCGGCCGGTGGCGGCGCTTTTTCAGGGCCTGCCGAATGTCGGCAACGCTGATGATATGGTCGGGGCTGGCCGTTGAACTGATCAGGATATCGGCTCGCGGCAGCACTTCCCGCAGCTGGTCGAGTTCCGTCACCCGCGCGCCGAGCTCAGCCGCCAGTTCCACAGCGTTTTCCATGCTGCGGTTGACGATTTCAATCCGCGCGATCCCCTGTTCCACCAGGTGTCTGCCGCACAGGCGGATCATTTCTCCCGCGCCGATCAGGACCACGTTCTGGTCTGCCAGGTTGCCAAAAATCTGCCGCGCCAGGATGACCGACGTATAGGCAACTGAAACAGGGTGCTTGCCGATGCCACTGGTACTACGGATGTCCTTGGCAGTGGCGAAGGCGTGCTGGAACAGGCGATCCAGCACTTTGCGCGCGCCCCCGGCTTCGCGCGCGGCCAGCCAGGATTCCTTCAGCTGGCCCAATATCTGCGGTTCACCAAGCACCAGGGAATCCAGCCCGCCGGCCACCCTTATCAGGTGTCGCACCGCATCCACCCCCGTGTGGTAGTAAAAATGCGGCTCCAGCCTGTTTGCCCCCCTGTGGCTGGCAGGTTGCAACCAGTTCAGCAGCTCCGGTTTCACATCACGTGCCGCCAGGCAATAAAGTTCGGTCCGGTTGCAGGTGCCCAGCACAACAGCTTCTTCGATACCGTCAATCCGCAACAGTTGCTCGATGCGCTTGCCATAATCAGCCGGGTTGATGGCAACCAGTTCCCTGATCTGTACGGGAGCGGTATGGTGGCTGATTCCAAGGGTGAATAGGGGCATTGCTTTGTGCTTTCGCTCTGCGAGTCTTTACGGTTGGCTGGCTGAACTCAATAAGCTGGGATGCGTCAAAACGCGATATTGTAATTTGCAGCCGGCGCTGCTGCCGGAAATGGCGATTGGTTCAACTCCATCAAGCGCGTATCCTGTGTGGTCACATCATTAAGGTATTGTTTCATGATTCGCTTTCGATTTGTTCTCGTTACATTGCTTTTCCCGCTGATTTCCTGCGCGGCCAACCCCGAAAAACAGACTGCGGATGAAGTCGAGCAGGCCAGGCCGGAAACCCGGGAAGTGAGTGTCGCCCCGGAAGTGGCCACTTCAGAGGACAGCATGGATGAAGAGGTGATGTTCCGCGTGATGTCGGCAGAAATGCGCGGCAACGAGGGCGACATGGAGGGCGCAGTGGGTGACTATCTGGCGGCAGCCATGGAATCGGATGACCCCCAGGTAGCCATGCGCGCAACCCGGGTGGCATTCGCGGCGCAAGCCTGGCAGCAGGCTACCATGGCAGCTGACCGCTGGGCCTTGCTGGATCCGGACAACCTGTCCGCGCATGAAGCAGCGGCCATGTCCATGTTGGCCACGGCTGACTATGCAGCGGCAGAACTGCATTTGCGCAGCATCCTGGAACTGGCACCCGACAAGGAAGCCGCCTGGGGGATGGTAGCTGGCCTGTTGGGACGGTCCGCCAGCCCGGAAAAGGCTGCCCGGCTGTTGGAAACGCTGCTGGAGTCCGAAGGTGAGGAAAACAATGCCTCAGGCATATTCGCACAAAGCCAGCTGGCAGTCCGGCTGGGCGATTTCGACCAGGCCTACGAGTATGCGATCCGGGTGACGGAACTTGCCCCTGAGCGTGAAAACTACCTGCTTTGGGCCGGCCAGCTGGCGCGCCGCCAGGAAGATCCCGCCCGGGCCCTTGAGTTTACCCGGCGCGCCTGGGAGCTGAATCCGCGCGGCCACGATATCACCCTGGCCTATGCAGACTTGCTGGCTCGCAATGACCAGCCGGACACGGCACGGGAGCTGCTGCAGGACATGGAACAGGTGCCGGATGTTTACCTGACCCGGATTCTGTTTGAGTTGTCGACCGACGACCGTGCGGCCGCGGAGACCATTTATCAGGAGTTCAAAGCCCGGGAGTTCGAAAGTGAATTCGAGAAAGCCTTTTACCTGGGCCAGGCAGCCGATGCACTGGAAATGTACGAAGAGGCCATCGCAATATTCTCAACCATTTTGCGTGGCCAGTATTTCCTGGCGGCGCGTGCCAGGACAGCCGAGCTGCAGGCAGAATTGGGCGATATCGACGCTGCCCGGGAAACGCTGGCCATGCTGCGCGCGCAGCCCGACAGCACGGTCATCGAGCAATCCTGGCTGACCGAAGCCCAGATCCTGCAGCAGGCGAAGCAGCCTGCCGTTGCCATCGAAGTGCTCAATGACGCCCTGCTGCAATTTCCACAATCCATCGCAATTCGCTATTCCCGGGCGCTGATTGCCGCTGACCAGCGTAATGTGGAGTTGGCCGAATCAGATTTGATGTATGTACTGGCACAGGATGGCGAGAATGCTCCGGCCCTGAATGCGCTGGGTTATACGCTGGCAGACCAGACCGACCGGCTGGATGAAGCAGAAGACCTGATTCGCCGGGCTTACGAGCTCATGCCGGAAGATGCTGCGATTATCGACAGCATGGGTTGGGTTGCATTCAAGCAGGGCCGGCTGGAAGAGGCCGAGAAATACCTGCGGCAGGCATTGAGCATGGACAGCAATCCGGAAATCGCCGCGCACCTGGGTGAGGTTTTGTGGGTAATGGGGCGTCGGGAGGAAGCGCAAACAGTGTGGAATACAGCACTGGAAACTTCCCCTGATAACCGGGTACTGAATGACACGCTCGACCGGTTGAATCCTTGAAGCTTTTCATGAGTATGGCGATCCGATCCCGACTTGGCTCCGTGTCCGGAATGGTTCGCAACGGTGTGCTGCTGGCCTGCCTGGCTTACCTGATGGCGGCTTGCACCACCACGCCTTCCCGTTCCGCCGATCCGGCTGCCGAACTGGCTTACCAGCAACGCCAGAAC